>DURJ01000067.1 GCA_012837285.1 Bacillota bacterium | reverse complement strand
TTTAAGATCAGGTTTGCTCCTACATGAAATATTTAGTACACAGTCAGGGAATATACCCGGTGTTTTGCCACCGGAAAGCCGGGCGACCGCAGAGGGTCATCCTTCGGATGCAAGCTGCCCCTACCAGAAGGCCTTCTGATAGGGGGCGGGTCTCTCGTCCCGAATGCCAAAGCTGGGGAGTAACGGCCGGGCTTTGTTCCGGCCCGAAACTCAAAGGGCAGCGCTGTAGAGAGTTCCTTCTGCACGAAGTCCTTTGGTACATAGCCCCCGGATTCGCTTTTTTGTATGAAAGCCCAGGTTTTCGGACAGTCTAGCAATAGATTAGGTCAGGGAGGTGCGGCGGTGGCAGAGCGAATTGCGGTGGAAGAAGGTTTGAGCAATATAAAAGAACATCTGAGCCGTCATGGGTACCAGGTGGTAGGCTTTGACGACGGGCTTCACGATGCTGAGGCGGTGGTAATTAGCGGTGGGGATCGGGACTTTCTCGGCTTTACTGAACCTCATACCGGAGCCCCGGTGATTTCAGCCCGGGGTCGGTCGCCACAGGAGGTTCTGGAAGATTTGCGTCGACGGCTATAGCCAAGAGAGATGCCGGCGGGCAGGAAAAAGCTGTATCAGTGACGAATGGTAAGCCCGAGGTGGCAGATAATGCTGGAGTTGGCGTTTATTCTTTGGCTGACTTGGCTGCTGTTGGCGCGAGGTCGGCGTAGTCTAGAGGAGCTTAATACCAACCGGCCCCTAGGGGCTGATCGTATTATTGAACGTATCCGTAAGCGGCGCCGTCTATGGTGATGGTAACGTAAGCAGTGGGCGAGACCTGTGGTAAAAGGTCTCGCCTTTCGGTATCTTTATAAGATCAAGAGCTTACACTAGCGGTTGGGGTCGAGAGCTGTGCACAAGGGGGAAACAAGATGCAGGTTTGGCATACTATGCCGGCCAGCGGTGTTGCAGCCGAGTTGCATACCGATTTTGCCCAAGGGTTGACACTGGAGGAGGCCCGGAGGCGGCTTGAAGACTGGGGCCCCAACGAGCTCCAGGGCGAGGAGGGCGTTCCTTTTTGGCGCCGGCTGCTGGCCCAGTTTCAAGATTTCTTGGTACTGATCCTGCTGGCGGCCAGCATTGTATCTTTTGCGGTGGGAGAACGGACCGACGCCGCGCTTATTATTCTTATTGTGATCGTCAATGCTATCCTGGGTCTGGTTCAAGAAGGGCGGGCCCAGCGAGCATTAAACGCTCTGAAGCAAATAGCGGCCCCGCACGCAGTGGTAATTAGGGGCGGTCAAGTAATGGATATTCCGGCCTGGGAACTGGTTTTGGGCGATCTGGTGCTACTGGAAGCGGGTACGGCCATCCCCGCTGATCTGCGCTTGCAGCAGACGGCCAGTCTTAAAATAGAAGAATCTGCCCTTACGGGGGAATCGGTGCCGGTAGAAAAGGATGCCGCCTCACAGCTTTCGGTCAAGACAGCTTTGGCTGAACGTAGCAACATGGCTTACCTGGGTACCACTGTAGTTTATGGACGGGGACAAGGGATAGTGGTGGCTACCGGTATGGAAACCGAAGTGGGCCGTATCGCCGGCCTCCTCACCGCGGCATCGGAAGGAGCTACACCGCTGCAAGAACGACTGAACTCGGTTGGAAGGACCTTAGGCCTGGCTACCCTGATCATCAGCGTCATAGTTTTTGTCACTGGCCTGGCTCGGGACGGTTACGGCGTTAACTGGTTGCAGTTGTTTTTGGTAGCTGTGAGTCTGGCAGTGGCTGCTATTCCGGAAGGGCTGCCGGCAGTGGTTACTATTGTACTAGCACTTGGCATGCAGCGCATGGTGGCGAAGAACGCCATTGTAAAGCGACTGCATGCTGTAGAAACCTTAGGATCGACTACTGTAATCTGTACCGACAAAACCGGCACCCTAACCCAGAACAAGATGGCGGCAGTGGCTTTGTGGGCCGATCGCAAGCTATACGCTGTCAGCGGGAGCGCTTATGGTTTTGCCGGCCAAATTACCTTAGACGACCGACCCTTAACTAAGCAGCAGTTGCAAGACTTGCGCCTTGTTTTCATGACAGCCGCCTTATGTAACGATGCCCGGGTAAGCCACATAGATGAAGCGGAGCCGGACCTGGTGGGAGATCCCACTGAAGGGGCGCTACTGGGTCTGGCGGCCAAAGGAGGCTTAACGCCGCCGAGTTTAACCCCGGATTATCCTCGTGCCGCCGAAGTGCCGTTTGACTCGCGGCGCAAGCTTATGAGCACTGTTCATCCCACTGGAGAAGGCGACTGGCTGGTCTTAACCAAGGGTGCACCCGATGTGGCCTTGGCCCGGTCTCGGTACCTGCTGGTGAACGGAGTTAAGGTGGAGCTTACGGCCGAATTGGCAGCTGAGATTAGCGCACAAAATGCTCGCTGGGCCGGCCAGGCTCTCAGAGTCTTGGCGTTAGCCTGCCGGAAGCTGTCGCGTCTGCCGTCGCCGGACGAGCTGAGCGCCGTGGAAGAAGATCTGACTTTCTTGGCCTTGGTGGGCCTCAAAGACCCCCTGCGGCCGGAAGCCAAACAAGCGGTAGGGCGCTGCCACAGCGCCGGTATCAGGACCGTGATGATCACCGGTGATCATCCGGAAACGGCGCTGGCCATTGGCCGAGAACTGGGACTCGCTGCCGACGCTGAGGTTCTTACCGGAGCCGATTTGGAGGACTTCACCCTAGAGCAGTTGAAAGAACAGGCTCAGAAGGTAAATGTCTATGCGCGGGTGGCCCCGGAACATAAAAGCGCCCTGGTCCAGGCGCTGCAAGAACAAGGCGAAATTGTGGCTGTAACCGGTGATGGGGTTAACGATGCTCCGGCGCTGAAGCAGGCCGATATCGGTGTAGCCATGGGCATCACCGGCACTGACGTAGCCAAAGGGGCCGCCGACATGATTCTTACCGATGACAACTTTGCCAGCATTGTGGCGGCGGTGGAAGAGGGCCGTGTCATCTATGCTAATATCCGAAAGTTTGTCTATTTCTTGTTGTCCTGCAATGTGGGTGAAGTGCTGATTGTCTTTTTGGCCGCATTGATGGCCTTACCGCTGCCGCTGCTTCCAGTTCATTTGCTGTGGCTAAATCTATTAACAGATGCCTTTCCGGCCTTGGCCCTGGGCGTAGAACGAGCCGAACCCGGTATCATGGATCGCTCACCCCGCTCCCCTGAGGAGCCGCTTCTCGACCGCACCATGTTATCTGGGATTGCCGGTCAAGGCCTAGCTATGGTCATGGCTGTGCTGGGAGTGTTTTGGTTTGCTTTACAGAGGTTCGATTTAACCAGCGCCCGAACCATGGCCTTTACCACCTTGGTGGTGGCCGAGCTGCTGCGATCATTTACCAGTCGCTCCGAACGTCTGCCTGTATTTCGATTGGGCCTGTTTACCAATCGCACTTTATTGATCGGCTGTTTCGCCTCCCTGGTGATTTTCTTACTTACCATCTATGTACCTTTGCTACGGCCTGTCTTTAAGACAGCTTTTCTCAGCTGGAACCACTGGCGCTGGATCCTACCGGCAGCGCTGCTGCCTGCAGTCACAGCGGAACTGCGCAAAGCTTTTTCCAGGACGGTACCGATACCGGAACCGGCAACAAAAAGATCCGGCTAGGGTCTAAAGCCCTGGCCGGCAGCCGGGTACGTAGCCGATAACTTGTAACAGACCGTGGCGATGGCGTCGGCAATCACACCGGCCATGCGATAGACCAAGTGCAAGCGGGTGTTTTGCAGCACCAGGTGTTCCATGAAACCACTCACATTTACAATCCCCACAATATTATAATCGCCCACCGACGGCAACTCCTTGTTGACCCCTGCTCCTGGGTTCAAGGCTCCCGGCGCCAGGGCGATTTTGCCCACGCTTTCCAGCCGGCCCAAACACGCATCCACAGCGATAACGCACTGTTTCCCAGACTCGGCCCGCAGATCAGAGACAGCTTCCTTAAGGTTAGTGGCGTGTACCGGCTGGGCCAAAGTACCCATGATCCTAAGCTGTGGACAATCCAATGCCTCCAAAAAACTGCCGGTGAGCGGACCGAGGGCATCACCGGTGGAGCGATCAGTGCCGATACAAAGAGCTATCAGCCCCTGTTCTGCTGGAGCTGAGTATCGAATACCTTGCCACAGGCTGCCACCCAGCTTCTGAGCGGCCCAGGTATCATCCACACTTACGCGCAGCCCCTGGGGCGGCGGAGCAAAGAGCCCCACTCGTTCAGGCCTCCTGGGCTTTCTTTTGTTGAGCCGCTACTTTGCGATAACAAGCATAGCAGAGAGCGCCTTCGTCTCCGCTCAAACTTAGATCTAAAATAAGGTTACCGCACATGGGGCAGCTTTTTTCTTTTAAACCGGCCATTGCCATTCCCCCTGTTTACCATTACCAGTTCTGTCAAAGTCAGTATTTGAAAAAAAGGGTAGAATTATACTACGATTATAGTTATTGTCGATCTCTAGCCAAATGAGCCCACGTATGGTATAATAAAAATCCACAAAGCGGAAGAAATGGTAACGGAAACAATAAATAATACTATTTGGATGAACTACAAAGGAGAGTCCGCAGGACGCCGAAGGAGCAAGGCTATCGGTTGCTGCCCGGTAAGCTGAACCTCTCAGGCAAAAAGACTTTGTAGGGACGGAACTCTGGAGAGGCTCATTGACTTCAGGCGGATATTCAATGGGGCGCCGAAGGGGGAACTCAAGCGGGGAATCTCTCAGGCCAAAGGACAGGGGGGAAGCAGCGGTGGCTTTGCCACTGCTTGCCCCTAGTTAATCCTTTGGCCTTTTTGAGGTACGCTCTGGGAGGTGAAATCTAGAAGGCGGCATGACTTAGAAAGTTAACCTAAAAGGTGTAACCTGGGAGGTCCAACCTAGGAGGAAATTTGTGCCTGGAGGGCGAAAATGTACTTTATCGTGCTCACTAATAATCCCCTGGTGCCGGCCCAGCACGGCGAGCTTAGCCCAGTGCTGGTGGACGGCGACGTGACAGCGGTATATAAGAAGGCCCGGGATCTGGTTCATCGGGGACACCGGCTGTTGACACACCCCTTGTCCAGCAGTCTCAAGCCGGGGCTTATCCCTTATAAGACCGTGGTGCTTACCGCTGAAGCGAATCAGGTAGTGGACCTGGATTCTTTGAACTACATGGCTGCTGCCATGGCGGCGGTGAAAAAAACGCGACCGCGAACCGAACTGTCCTGGTCTCCTCCTGTACTGCGTGACTATGCAGCGGTGGATCTGTCTATATTTGAAAGTGCTCTAATCAGCTTGCTTCCATGAATAAGGGACCTGAATGTGGCCAAGCTGTGCTTTCTAAGTATAAAAGACTGTCTGGGCGGACAACTTGGTTACAGGGATAGCCCCTGCTAGCAGGGATCGGACTGGCTTCGGGCTAATAAATGTTCAAAT
>DURJ01000066.1 GCA_012837285.1 Bacillota bacterium | reverse complement strand
GGCCGCAATCAATCATTCAAAGTAAAGTAGTAAGATACCTTCGTACCGTACCTTCCTGATTTATCGGTTATCGTAGGGCTCCCACCCCAGTGTTCAACAACCATACTGTCCCTTAAACAATCTGTATGCTCTTTATGAAATCCACTATTGCCTGTACTGCATTGTCCAGCTTAGCCGCACCTACATCAGCCATATCAAAAGCACCTACCAAGGCTTTATTTACCGCCTCTCCTTCGGCTTTTATCTGCTCGCCAAAGTCCATCCCGCTCTTTAGGGCTGAATCTTTTACATGATCTCCTAAATAAGCAACAGCTCTGTTCGTCAATAAGTCTTTTAGGCCATTTTCCAGTGCCGCCACAAGGCCCAGGCTGTTTCCAGCCTCATCTTCATCAAAAGACCAGTGATAGAACACTCGATACAGGTAAAACGAGGCAACCCAAGCCGCCAATGCCTTCGGATTGGCTTTCTCCGGCGCATCGATAAAGTTATCCACGCTACCTATGGATTGCTTAAAGCGGTTCCAGATGACTTCCTGCAGAGTATCCCAATTGAAAATATCGCCCTTTTTCACATACTCCTCACACAGCTCCAGGAATGTCGACTTAGCGGTATCGGCCAAAAATGCTGTTATTGGGCCGCCAAAAGGTGCTGTAGCAAGAGCAAAGGCCACATCTCCCACAAATACAGTCAACTCCAGCTCGGCAATGCGCTCATCATACCAATAGACATCTTGCATGTAGTCTTCTTTTTTTTGCAGTATCATGCGGCTGGCAATTTCCCAGCAGTGCTTGCGGAAAAGCTTCAGGTCCTCCAGACCCAATTTGTTTTTATCCCGATACAGCTCTTCGGCTTTGCGCTTCATTAACTCTCCGGACATGTAAGTAAAGATAATCTGCTCACAGTTTTTGAATTCTTGGTCAAAGTCTTTGGCGTAGGTCAGTAGATCCGGTACCAGATAGATAGTGGATTCACTCTTAATTTGAGTATCGCTTATTTGGCTGGAGTAAGATAATGTTCCCTCAATTTTATCTGGGGAAGGCAAGGATTTTTTCGCCGTAAAGGAATAGACTGTGTGCTCCGAGGTACTAAGGTCAATATTGTGCTCATAGGATAGCCCGATAAGCTCATAGATGCCTTCTTTGTCTTCGTAAGCTATCTCCAGCTCGGTGGGCGCGATGAGTTCAAGCCGGCTTTTTTCTTTATCCCACACCCCCAACTGCAAACCAATGTGGGTGATGGGCATTTCTCCATCTTCGTTCTTGTAAGCCATAATTTCGTTTTCTTTGCCAAGAAAATCTGCCAGTATACCTTCGTAGCATTTTAGTACGGTAAATCTCGCCTTGACGGATTCATCCCCACTATCGGCTGAAATGGTGTAAGGCATTTCTTCAAAGAAACTAGTAATAGCTTCGGGTTTTGGTGTGTCATCAGTTACTTCTATATAGTAATTTCCTCCGGCATCCTGTTCTAAGGTTATAGGCAGCGGATCGCCGTCTAACACTATATTGGTGGGAGGCTGGGTAAAATCGACAAATTCAATGGGCATGGTGAACTTTTCCTTTGACCCCACCAAAACGGAAAGATTGGGGCCAGCCAGCGAGATATAGGGGTCACCGATAAGGCGGAAGGTCACGTTGTTTTGAAAGCTACCGCCCTCCCCGCTGTAGCGGATGCTGATAATTCCGCTGTCGGGGTTTTGACCGCCCGGCACCGACTGGGCAGAGACCAAAGCGCCCATATAGTTGCCAGCCAGGCTGCAGTCTTGCACTGTTAAACTTCCCCCAGAGAAAATATCTAGGGATGCCGTCAAATCCGGTCGGTCTACTTCTTCTCCTTCCGGAGTAATCTCTGCTATGCGGGCATAGACTGTTACCGGCGGTTTGTTATAGCGGATAGCATCACCAAAATCCTTTTTCAAGCACATTTTGTAGCGGCTTTTCTTTTTCCCTCCATCATCGTCGCCGCCACCGCCTGTGCCGGCTCCGACAATTGCCGCCATCCCGCCAAAGATTACGGTAGCCAGGGCAGCTGGGATCTCGACATCGCTTTCGCCGGCGTCTTTATCGGCCCAGGTATCAATAGTTGCCGATGCCTGATCTTTAGAAGCTTTGCCTAGCTTTACGCCTTCCACCCGAAAATTTACCATGACACCTGTCAGTTTGCTAATACTATCATCATCGGTTACAGCATAAGCGTCAGCTCTTACTATCATTGTATTGGGGTCATCTTCAATTCTAGCAACAGCTACATATGAAGCCTCCGGCAAATGATATTGACTCCCATAATCCCTTGATTCCTCGAATTCCCAACCATATGTGCTGGTTCCACCTGATTGAGCAGAAAAAGAGCCGCCAACATTGTATAAAATCCCAGCTCCTTTTGTGGTCCCAAACTGGACGTTCTTCATGATAAATTCACCTGTTGCCTCAGCGGTATTAGTTACACCGCCTGTTGTATAATTAAAAGGGCCATAGCTAACATCCAGCCTATACTCCGGTATTACTTCACCTCTTTTAATAACTAGGGTCTCGCCACTTATGGGATGAAACCTTTTATTTTCAGCCATATTATAAAAAGCATCAAAATGTACTAAAAATGCTTCATAAGGCACAAGTCGAATCTCTTCCAAGCGATCCCAAAAATCTGCGAAACCATTCACATCTCCACGCTTCATGCCCAGCGTACGGACGGGGTCCACATAACCTTTGGGTATTTCTGTATCTTTGCCTTGAGCAAACACCGATAGCGGCGCAAGCATAACATAACAAAGCACAAGGGTGAGACAAGCCACAAAGCACCTTACCTTACTTGTTTTCATTATGCCGTCGCCTCCTCTCTGTTTTTGTTAACAATTGCTAAGATAGCTCCAACAATCAGCAGTAGGATTCCAAACAGATAACCATTTCGCCCTCCCGGCAGGATACTGACTATCGCAAACAGCGCAAAGCCCATCGTCCAGCCTCCCATGATACTTGTTACGGAGGCTTTTGCCTTGGGCAACAAACCCGTGATGAAACGTCGCAAAAAACCATTTTGTGTCAGCGCCTTTGCCGAAAGTGCAAAGCCCGCTACACAGACCATCGTATTTTGCAGATTAGTAGAAACCATAATATTACAGGCGACCAGGGCTGCTCCAGCCCCTAGCAACAGTGGCACAACCTTTCCTGTTCCACTCTTCACAACGCTACCGAACTGCCCCAGGCCACCTTTCAATGCCTTAAACATACCTTTATCGGTAATGACCTGCGCCAGCAGCGCGGCAACAAGCCCTTTTCCGATGGTACCGCCGATAAGACTCCCCCGGGCAGCCGTGAGCCAGGAAAGCAAACGGACCGGAAGGGGAAAGGTACCCAAGGCAGCTAAAACGTTTACAAGCAACCAAATAATCGACAATGCGATAACCAAAGCCAGCCGTTTTTTGTCGCCCAGCGTTCGTTTGAAGCCGCCTATCAGTCCAGTAAACCCGCTTTTTAGCACAGACAATAACCCTTCATCACCGATGGCTGTGAGAGCTGGCACATGCTCCATGGGTAGCGCCAGCTCTCCCGCAGCCGCATAAGCGGGAACAGCATCAGAAAAGATCGTTTTTGTGTAAGCCGGTATCTCTTTTTTTGCTTTGGCCTTGATCTTTTCGGTAACTTTTGCTGCCAAGGCGGTTTTGTGCTGTGGGGTCTTTTGCTTTTCTTCGGGTTTTATCTCCTTAATAACTTCTGTGGGTTTTGCCGTAGAAACTTTGGCCTCAGCCGAAATATCAGCCTCAGCTCCTTCGACTTCAGTGGGTACAGAAACCACAGCCGCACCACACCCGGTGCAGAATTTCGCACCTTCGCCCAGTGGTTTACCGCAGCTGGTACAAAATCTACTCACAGTATCACTCCCTCTTTGATTTATTTGCGATGACCAATTACCAACCATGGATCACAGCTGTTACGCCAGTTTCACGCCACAGTTTTTGTTTTACATCCATCACCGCCTGCTCATCGGTTATACCATGCAGAAGCTCCACCCGCATGGTTTCGCCCCCATCACCGAAGGTCAGATAGATCCGTGCCCGGTCAATCTCAATGGTCCTCAGCCGCACTCCATAGATCCCGTCACAGTTCCATTTGTAGATTCTGCTACCTATCAGGATGCCGAAGGTGGACACAATGCTCTCTTGTACGTCCCTTTTTTCATGACCGTTGCTTGTATAGACAACAGCTGATGGCACCGAGAGGATGGGATTATCCCGGATAAGCCCGGCGTCGAAAAGCAGCCGGTTTTGTCTGATCAGAAGCATGAAAAAGGCAACGCTGGCGCTACCAAAGACAAAAGCTGTCTTTGGCATAAGCCTCACGGTAAACCACGCCGCCAAAATTACGGTGATGATGAGCAACGCGGCATAGCCATCGCGCCGTTTCCGAATCGCCTTCATATACATCACGCCACCTTCACACATAGAGTTTAGGAAAACATCCGGAGGAAATCATCAACCTAAAGTACGAAATCACATAAAAAAGCCCCTCATACTTTAGTACAAGAGGCTAGATTTACCACTATCTATAAGGTTTTTCAGTTATAAATGGGATTGGTTTCATCTTCTTCTTCGATGTCTTTTTCGATTTCGTCACCGACTTCTTCTGCTTCTTGCTCATCTATCGCTTCCTGCTTAGCGTCATTGAAGATTGAAACTGCTGCTTCTAGTTTCTCTACGGCATCAGCAACATCCTGTCGGGTTTCCATAGTACCCCTCGCTGCTTCAGCGACAGCAATAGCTTCATCCAGAGCGTCCATGTCTGCTTGCGTTACCCAGTAGGCACCTGCCGAAACGTCTTGTCCGTCTTCGCTAACTGTGATGCCACCTTTAGCAGCTATCGCTTCTTCGATGACTGTCTCAAGGGGTGTGATGTCGAGTTCTCCTAGTTCTTCTTCATCTGCCAGTGACTCTTCTTCTGTAAAGTCAGCCGTTAGCTCCAGTGCTTCTGAGCCCATGGTAAAGGCGTAGGGGTTTTCGGTACTCGCCTCCCCTTCGCCACCAGTCCAGTTGACAAACACATACCCATCTGACGGTACTGTTTCCAGAGCGATTTCTGCCCCTGCTTCATAGCTGCCGGCACCCGTCCAGGTTGACACTTTAATTTGGCTGCCGATAACCTGGCTGCCTTCTGAAAAGGTGTTGTTTTTGAGGACTTCATCAAGGTTCAGCGGATTGACGGGCGGAACAGATTCATGCTGATATTGTCCTCTGGTTTCATCCTTTAGATGGACGGCGTTGTCGACAAAGTCATTGCCATCGATTATACAGCCTGTTGCGTCAACCTGGAAGGACAGTTCCTCCCAAGGCTCTGGATAAGCCCACTTATATTGCCGCCAATCTCCGCGCAAAACTCCTATATTGTTATCCTCAATCAAGTTGTTAGTAACACTCGAGCCAACGTTACCTTCAAATATCAGACCATCATCCCATCCCTCGATGCGGTTGCTGTTTAGGTCAACATTTTCGTTTCCTACGACCCAAATGCCGTATTGTGCGACATTTTCTCCTGTATTGATAATATGGTTACCGCTAACTACAGAACCTTTGGTTCCGATTATATCGATTCCACCTTGACGAGCAGGGCCCTCGATATAGTTACCAGTCACCGTTACCTGACGAAGATTTTCTCTATCATTATTTTGTAACCAGATAGCTAAACGATGTGTCTTGTCCATCAGAAGGCGATTGTTTCGAATTGTAATTTCATCCCAATTTTTTTCCGGCCACCCTTGAAGTATTAAAGTATCCTTAGGCTTAGGATTTACCGTAAAACCGTCAAATGTAATATTATTTGCTTGGAACTCCACTGTGCCAACGATAACCGCTTCATCTTCACGATCTTTATAACCGGAAGTACCTGCGTTAGGCCCTCTCAGGATAAGATTATTAAACCCAAGTGTAATGTCCTCTTCATATTCCCCCGGCCCGACCAAAATAGTGTCACCTATACTAGCTTCATTGATAGCTGTCTGAATGATGGTATACTCTGCTCCGGTGTTCTTGTTGTATACTGTGTTTTCCTCTGGCACAAATACTTTAACTTCGCTGCCGATGACCTGGCTGCCTTCCGGGAAAGTATTATCTTCTAAAATTTGGTCCATATCTGCATTACCAACATCTTTTTGAATTCCTACAGTGACACTCTCAAATACATTATCAGTGATATCAAATACAGAATTTGTTGCATCTATGTTAGTCCAAAACCATATCCCGATTGCACCTTTCCATATATTTTTAAGAACCTCGCCTTCAATATCTTCAAATGCGTTGGAACCATCAAATGTGTTCCCCGCAAATTCAACCTCGGGTTCTCCGGTTGAAAAGAGGACGCCAATCCAATTGTGCGGACCTTCTGCATACTTGGACTTATCGATAGGGGCATTTGGCGTAAGGGTATTGTCTTCATAAATCCACTCCCCACGGACTTCTGAGCTATCATTAGTGTTATGAAAGTTGTGCCAGATTGAATACTTATAGGCGGCAATCTGGTTGTTCCTCACAAAACCATCAACTGCATTGCTATATGGTTGTATTTGGAGGCCATTTACGCCAGCTATTATCGTATTGTCTTCGATCGTACCGCCTATTCCTTGGATGTAAACCGTACCCCATGTACTACTTAAGCCTTCTACATAGTTGTTCTTAACAACAACCCCATCATATGGTCCAATGTTATATGGTGATTTAGTTGGATCTTTATCTTCAGGAATCGGGCCCCGAATTCTTATCGCCAATTTGTCTGCCCAAACCTTAACTCTGTTATTTTCAAAGACTATATCTTCTCCTTCGAAGTATAACTCGTCAGTCGCATCACCAGCTTTGTACTTATACGCGTAGGTGTTTTCGAAGGAGAAACCTTTTATCGCAACATCATTAGAAATTGCGTTTAATAGAGATTTAGCATTAGTATCCTTTTCTTCCGGATAACTGATAACCGCTTCCGGGTTTCTTTCCCCTACCCCCGTAATAGCTGCGTTCGGCCCCAGTAATGTTAATGGCTTATCAATAGTCAACTGCTCTTTATATTCCCCCGGTGCCACCGCTATTACTTGTCCATCTTGTGCATCATCAATTACCTTCTGAATACTTCCATGTGCTGGAACCAGTAAATCCCCAACAATAACCTGTTTTATTGCTTTTTGGGTGCTATCGGCAGTAGGTGTTACTGTGATGGTGGCGGTTCCAGGCGCCTTTGCTGTTACTTGACCATTTTCATCAACAGTTGCTACATTAGCATCACTGGTTGTCCAATTAACTTTCTTATTGGTTGCATTCGAGGGGCTTACGGTTACTGCAATTGTTTCAGTTTGATCAACTGACAGTAACATGATATCCAGGTCCACACTAATACCACTTACGGGAACTTTGGGTGACTTGGACGATCCACCACCGGTGAACTTTTGGGGTTCGGAGACGTCTTTACCATCGACATTGGCTTTGATGCCTTCTTCTAGGACGATCTTATCTGGCTTTTGCTCGATGACTACCCCGTCGATGTTGATTTCGGCTGTAGCGATGCTGCCTTGGCCGGTGATTTCTACTTTGGCATTGGCGGTGAATGTATTGACATTGGCTTTTTTCTCCAGCTCTACCTGGGTTCCGGTTGCATTTTTAGATAGGACTAGTTCATCTATGGTAGAGTCTTCGCCTACTGTTACGTTGGCATTTTCGGCTGCTATTTCGACCTCGGCAAAGCTGCCGGTTAAAACAACTTCGGTGCCTTTCGCTAACTCCTTGGGTAGTTCTACCCGCTCAAAGGATCCATCGTCTTGGCTAATTAAGATGGCTCCGGATTGAAGCACTACTTTGGGTACGGAGGTAGATCCTTCGGCCACGATCCTAATCTTGCCGTCTACTTTCTCCACGGTAACGGTACCGTGCAAGGTGCAGTCGCGGAAGATAACGCTGTCGGTACCGCCGCCTTTGACTTCTGTATCACCCTTGACAGTTACATTTTCTAGTACGACGGTGCCATCACCGACGCTGTCATCGATGATAAGATCGTCGGTGATAATCAAATTCTGAAGGGTGACACCATCAGCTTTAATGATAACGTCGCTGCTAATGGTTTCTACGCCTTCTTCAGGGCCGTAGGTTCCAGCCTTATCAAACACGCTAACTGCAATTTCCGGTTCCAGGGCCAGGGCTCGTACCAGAACAGCAGCTATCTGACCCCGGGTGATAAGGCCGTGGCTCCCTAACTGCATTAGCACTGCCTCTCTTTGTTCGGTACTGTGGGCCCCCTCCCACCGCTGCCACCCAGCTGTAGTGAGGTCGGCCGGTTGGGGTGCCAAAGTGGTAGGCGTGTAACCGCTCAACAGTCCTAAGCTTACAGCAGTAGCCACATCGGCCTTGGCCCAGACACTCACTTTATCGTCATCAATAAAGGATGCTAAGACGGCATTTTGTTGGGCTTCAGTGGCTAGTTTGCTAAGACCGAAGGCACGTACTAACATAGCTGCCGCTTGTTCACGGGTAATGGGACGATAGGGGTCAAAAGTACCATCAGGATTACCGGCCACATAACCATAAATAGCGGCCGCTCCCACTTGGCCGGCAAACCAATCGTCCGGTTTGACATCCTTGAAGCGGCTGCTTCCTGTTGCCGGTGTAATCCCTAGGCTTTTGTTTACCATGGTTACGAATTCGGACCGCGTGACAGTAAGATCCGGCCTGAAAGTGCCGTCGGGCAGACCGGACACCGCCCCCACTTCCACTAGTTGTTCAATGGCGTCTTGGGCCCAATGGCCCTCAATATCCGGCGCTGCAAGTGCCGTCACCGCCGGAACAACGGTGAGCACCAACGCCAACACGGTCAATGCAGCGACAAGACGTTGAGATCGATAAGTCAATTATTAGTCCCCCTTAAATTTAGTTATCATGGTGGGTTATTGTCTGAAACGCCCCCCACTTTTCCTAGAAATGGTCACCTCCCGATCATTTATCCGACTAGTGATCCACGGGTTAACTCCAATGGCTGTTCACGCTGTCTTTGGCATAAGCCTCACGGTAATCCACGCCGCTAGAATTACGGCAATAATGAGCAGCGCGGCATAGCCATCGCGCCGTTTCTGGATCGCCTTCATATGCATCACGCCACCTTCATACATAGAGTTTAGGAAAACAGTCGGAGGAAATCATCAACCTAAAGTACGAAATCGCGTAAAAAAGCCTCTCATACTAAAGTATGAGAGGCCGAATTTACCAATATTATATAAGGCTTTTCAGTTATGAATAGGATTGGTTTTTGAGTAGGGTGCTAATTAGCTCCGCTCGGCTACCCACGTCATATTTAGAAAAGATATTTCTAGCATGGGTTTTAACGGTGCTCTCGCTGATGAAGAGCGCCCCGGCAATCTCGCGGTTGGCCTTACCAGATAAAATGTGCTGGAGTACCTCCTTTTCCCTGGCAGTCAGTTCTTCCAGGGTTTTTGTCTGCCGGATGATATCCGTCTGCTCGGTCTCGCTCATACGGTCATAGGCGGCAAGATAGGCGTGCTTCTTGAGCAGTATAACAAGCTGACGATTGAGCGGCGGCAGCATGACCAGCGTGACGCATACAACCGTGAGGGCCATAACCGCCACCTCTGCGCCGGGAAGCTGAATCGATGTTACGGTCATTCCGACAACGCCACCACAAAGGACGCCGAACACATTTGAAGAAAGCCCAATGCCGAATACCTTAACCGGATTTTCAGTATAGTCCAGCATCTCCCCAATGATGCTCCACCAAAACAAATCAAAAATACCGCATGCGCCGAGCATCAGGGTATCCACAACAAGATAATCGGAAGCGTTTCGTCCCAACAGCATAAAACTGATGAACGCCCCTATGATCATTGCCATGCCGAGATATAAAATTCTTGAACGCTTCGCTTTCATTGGCAAGTTCCGCATAACGGCAAGCGCAATAATATATGGAACGGCCCAATACCAGCTTGTCAGTCTCGTAAGATGTTCGAAAGCCGGGTTTATGACTTGATACATAAGGCCGGAATTGATCGTAATGACAAAAACGAACAGGCATAGCAGCATTAGCGATTTTTTAATGTCGCCATGCGGATTGCTCTCCGTTTCCTCACGCCATACTTTCTTCGTGTCGGTCGGCAGCACCCAAATGCACACCATACCTGGCACAAGGCAGAGCATAGAAAGGGTAAGGCCGATAAAAGGCGACCCATTTATGGCCACCACATTGACGGCAATCATAATGATGTTGGAATAAATTAGAACGTCTGCGCAGGATTTGATGCGTTGATTCTTGGGCGTAAAGGCTTTAAGGAAATATCCCCACGACGCCACCGCGCAGCCTCCTGCATACCCGCTGACAATCAATCCTGCTGCCCACAGCACGGACGGAGCAAAAAAGAACGGTATAGTTGCAATCAAGCATACGCCCATGCTACCCAGCATCATATATTTTGCCGCTATTGGAGACTTCACAAGATAGCCGCAGGAAAACAGCCCTGCAAAATGCGCCACGATGGCAGCGAGTATGTAAGCAGAGTCGCGTACATCGTGATAAGCCAGCATACAATAAAGCACCTGACCTTCAAAAAGAAAAGACAGGAGATAGGCAGAGAGTAAGGAGAACCCGGCAATAGAGAGAATGCGATCATTCACGGCTTTGAGCCGGCTCATTCCATCACCTCCCGCTCACCGGAGGCTCCGCCGTTTCTGACCCATTCGTCAATGTCTGCCGTCTTGAAACGCCAGAGCTTGCCAACTTTGGAGGCAGGCATACTGCGATATTTAATCCAGCGCATGACGGTATGGCGTTTCACGCCGACATATTCGCAGACCTCCTGCAGGGAAATCCACCTATTACTGTTTATATTTTCAAGCATAGGAGCCACCTCGCTGGGGCATTCCATTTTTGTGTAAGCACACTTTTTTAGTTTTTACTGTGTAATTATACCACAACAAAGTAAAATTATGGTTACATTTGTTGTTTTATGTCGTATGGAGTTCTTTTGCATAAGTTTGTGAACTACCCCTCCCTTCGCTCTGCGCTCAGGAAAGGGCTTCAGCAGCTTTTATTAATTAAAGCAGCCTGTTGTTGAACCAGGTTCTATTTATACAAAACAGTGTATTGAAAATACGTATTCTCATCAGTTAGTATCACATCTGTGCCTGCCCATTAATTAACATTCGGGGCGGTCTCGCGTCCGCCCCTGGTATTATGGCATATCTTGATTATTTTTTAACAAACGATGTGTTCAACCGTGTTCTCTTGGCCTACGGCTCCCAGTGCTGGCCCAGGCCACTGTCATGATCGGTCGCGAAAATTACCGTTTTTGTTTTTCACATAGTCAAGTTGCTTTTTCATTTGACCTTTGCCACCGAACATCCGCTTGATTTTGGCGTTCTCGCGTTGCCTTGAATTGAGTCCTTCGTATTCCAATTCTCTCTGAAGCTTTTGGTAACTTCCAAAACGTTCCCTGGACAGAGTGCCATTCTCCACCGCTTCACGTACAGCGCATTCGGGCTCGTGTATGTGCTTGCAGTCTAGGTAGCGGCATTTCTGGGCTATCTCTTCGATATCAGCGAAGGACTTTGAGAGGTCAGCACTTGCTATTTGTAGTTCTCTCATGCCAGGTGTGTCTATTACTATCCCGCCGGTCGGAAGAACTAACAGTTGCCGATAGGACGTAGTGTGTCTACCCTTGTCATCCCCACGTACGTCCCTTGTAGCAAGCACTTCTTCGCCCATGAGGCTATTGATCATGGTTGATTTGCCTACACCCGATGAGCCAACAAACGCCACCGTCTTACCCCTGCCCAGGTATGGCTTTATTGCTGTATAACCTTCTTGACCAATGCTTGATGTTAGCACAACATCCACCCCGATAGCGATCCTCTTAGTTTCTGTCAGTTTGGTTGTAACATCATTGCATAAATCAGCTTTAGTAAGCACCACCACAGGAGTTGCTCCACTATCCCAGGTAACGGATAGATAGCGTTCAAGCCGCCGCAGATTGAAGTTGTTGTTTAGGGACATGCAAACAAAAACCGTATCTATGTTAGCCGCTACGATCTGTCTGTCAAGGCCCGGGCCGGCGGCCTTTCGTTCGAAACTGCTTTTACGGCTGAGTATGTGATGAATTATTGCATTGCCCGTGTTATTACTTTGCCGATCCACTAAGACCCAATCACCAACAGCTGGATAGTCACTGGAATCGGTGACGGCATAGAGCATCTTGCCGGAGACCTCAGCAATTATTTCCCCACACTCAGTTAGAACCTTATATAGACTCTTATGCTGTACAGAAACACGGGCGAGATGCAACCCGAGAGAATGCATTCTCGCTTCCTGAACATACTGCTCTGACAAACCAATGTCGTATAAATCTATTGGGGCCATTATCATCTGCTCCTTATTCCCGCCCTTTATTTATAAATATCTTTACGATGCCTGATCGCTATTACAGTTATGAGAATTTTGTCGTCCTCCAATAAGCATAGCAGCCGATAGTCACCTACACGATAGCGCCATTTCCCACTATGGTTTGCAACCAAAGGTTTGCCAGAACTCCGAGGATTGGCGCAACCATTCAGGCGTTTCTAAATGTATTCAGAATAAGCGCAGCCATTTGTTTGTCCATTTTCTTAAGTGTCTTTAGTGCAACATCGGAAACAAGCTTGCCAACCAATCACTGTAATCCGAGCTCTTTCTTCGCTTCGTCTAATGTATAGGTCCGCTCCATTGGAGTCAGTGCTTGCTCAAATAGATCTGCGTCCAACTCTTCTTCGATTTTTTCTATCACGGCGTTACGAACCAGCTCCGAAACGGAAGTGTTTTTCAACTTAGCATATTTTCTTATGAGCTCACTGTCTCTATGGTTCACCCGGATGGAAATGGTAGACATAGAGCAGAACCTCCTTTGTCTTACATATTGCAAATAGGTGTTTGTCAATCGTATTTTGTGCGCTGAAGCAACACGATAGCCGTTGCCAACATACCAAAAGATATTAGCGCTATTATAATAGATACTGCTACAAAATCACTGATAAAAAAACTAACCCCGTACCAGGGTCCCAAGAGAACAATAACAAAAGGTATGGCCCAATCAACCAAAGCTCCGGTTGCATTTACATAGGCGGTTAGCAAGGAGAACAACAATGTCGCTAACCAAAAGAAAATCGCAGATGTTAGTATTTTGCGGTCACGGTCTTTGATGCTAATGCGTAAGACGAAAATCCAACCGGTCATGTACGCAATCGTAACAATTACATTCTTTGTATTGGCCGGGCTACCCATTAGAAACTCGGGAAAGTTCAAGACCACAGCGGCAATGGCAATCCCTATT
>DURJ01000065.1 GCA_012837285.1 Bacillota bacterium | reverse complement strand
CAGCGGCCATGTTACCACCGCTGGACACCGGCATGACGATAAAATCCAGCGGCTGGTAGTCTAATTGATCAAGGATTTCGTAGGCTACGGTTTTTTGACCTTCCACCCGGAAGGGGTTGTCGGAACTGATGAAGTAAATACCATGTTTTTCTCCCAGAGAAAGAGCATTAAAATAGAGTTGACCGTAGTCGCCTACGCCCCGATTAAGATGAGGTCCGTAGATAGCGATGGGCTCAATCTTGCCGTCGGGCATGTCTTCTTGGACGAACACGTAAGCGTTGAGCCCGGCGCGGGCAGCAAAAGCGGCGGTAGAAGCGGCCATGTTCCCGGAGGAGACAGTGCCGATGGCACTGAGTCCAAACCAAACAGCAGCTTGTACACCCAAAGAAGTACCACGGTCTTTGAACGACCAGGTAGGGTTGACGGTCTCGTTTTTCAGGTAAATGGTGTCTAGACCAGTATCGGCCTGCAAATGAGGAGCGCCCAGAAGCGGGGTTGTTCCTTCGCCTAACGAAAGTTCCGGCCGTAAATTAGGTAAGGGAAAGATGTTGGTGTTACGGGTGATAAAGCAGGGCTCGTCTTTGATTCGGGCCGGTGGCTTTAAAGATTCGTACCGTACTTCCAGCGGCTCGTTGCAATCGTTGCAACGCAGGGCGGTAGCCAAAGGATAGTTTTTTCCACAGGCAACACAGACCAAGCAAGGCAAATAAATTCCCCCTTTTTGTTAATCTGGGAAGTTGGATCTGCAGGGAACTACGGCCATTATGTCGAATGATGAAACAGACATTCATAGATTGAAATTGTATGTGCCAAGCACCGAAGAACTGCTTATGAAAGCTTAGTAAGATAAACCGGGCCTTCCAATAATACCGCTGAAGGCGGCCAAACTGCATGTTAGATTGGGGTTTCGGTAAAGGGGAGAAAGATCCTTCGGGCAAAGCCCTCAGGATGACAATGAAGCGGGGTTTTCGGTAGTTATCATAGGCTGGTGCAAGGAGGCATTATCATGAGCAACAATGGAGGCGGCCATGTTTTGCAGTCGGTGGACCGGGCGCTGTCGATTCTGCAGCTATTGGCAGAGGAATCCAGTGACGGTCTGGCGCTGACGGAGATCAGCCGCCGGCTGGGACTTAACCAAAGTACTTGTCATCACTTACTTTCCACCTTAAGAGTACGTCGCTTTGTGAGCCAGGACGAAGAGTCACGTCGCTACCGCTTGGGGATTAAGGCTGTGGAAGTGGGCCAGGCGGCTATGCAGCAAGTGGACTTGGTCCGCGTGGCGCTGCCACAGATGGAAGAACTGATGGCTTCGGTACAAGAGAATGTTAACCTGGTAGTTCTGGATAATGACAGTGTGGTGTATGTAGCCCAGGTGCCATGCGATCGCACGGTACGGATGTTTACCCGGATTGGGGAACGAGCACCGCTGCACTGTACCGGTGTGGGGAAGGTGTTATTGGCCGGTTTGCCAAAAGAGGAGCGCTCTGATTTAATTGACCGACTGGAATTGCCCCGTTTTACGGCAGCCACTATCTGCGATGGTGATTTGCTCAAACAGGAACTGGAACAGGTGGCGACCCGAGGATATGCCATGGACCGAGAGGAACGCGAAGAGGACGTAACCTGCATCGCTGCCCCGCTGCGCGACTACAGTGGTGAAGTAGTAGCTGGGGTTAGCATTTCGGCACCGTCGTCACGGCTGGATGAAGCGCAACAACAGGAGCTATTACCGTATCTGTTGGCT
>DURJ01000064.1 GCA_012837285.1 Bacillota bacterium | reverse complement strand
AAGCCGGCACTAACCTCATCGGCGGACAACCATTTTCTTTGGAGAATCTGGCCGAAGTTAGGGACGTTTGTGATAGGCACAGACTTCTGCTAGTATTAGATGCTAGCTTGCTGGCCGATAACTTGTACTTTATTAAGACGCGTGAAAAAAAGTGCAAAGCTATGAGCATCAGAGAAATCACGCGGAAGCTAGCTTCTTTTTGCGATGTCATTTATTTCTCGGCTCGCAAACTGGGCTGTGCCCGCGGAGGCGGTATCTGCACCAACAACGAAGAAGTTTTTGTCAAGATGCGCGAATTCATCCCTCTCTACGAAGGCTTTCTTACTTACGGTGGCATGTCGGTAAGAGAGATGGAAGCTATTACTGTGGGTCTGGACGAAACAATGGACGAGGATTTTATCAACCAAGGTCCCACGTTCATCGCCTTCATGGTGGACGAACTGGTCAGAAACAGCGTGCCGGTGGTAACGCCCGCCGGAGGCTTGGGCTGCCATATCAATGCCATGGAATTTGTGGATCATATCCCGCAAAATGAGTACCCGGCCGGAGCCTTGGCAGCAGCCCTTTATATCGCCAGCGGTGTTCGCGGCATGGAACGCGGTACCATGTCCGAACAGAGAAGCCCCGATGGAACTGAGCCCTGGGCCGACATGGAGCTGCTGCGGCTGGCCATGCCCCGGCGCGTATTTACCCTGTCACAAGTAAAATACGCCGTAGACCGTATCGTCTGGCTCCATGAGAATCGGCATCTGATTCAAGGACTTACTTGGGTAGAAGAACCAAAAATACTGCGCTTCTTCTTCGGCCGATTAAAGCCCGTTTCCGATTGGCAGGAGAAACTGGCGGCCAAGTTCCGGCAGGATTTCGGTGATAGCCTGTAATAAAGAAAACAGACAGTGTTTCGCAACAAGGAGCAAAAGCCTGGCACTACTTTTAGGTGCCAGGCCTTATCTTCGATATTCCACGCGAACACAAGTATACTAAACTAAAGTAGACAGAAGCGCTAACACAATTGTTAGGAAAAAGAATTAATAAAGCTTTGTATACTGAAAGTCCTGTGGTATCTTGAGCATCTTAAATACCTTTTCCTTGTTGGCATCGACAATGGCGCTGTTTTGTTCGAATAGGTTGTTGCCGTCACAATCTATATCTACTACAAAGGGCCCCAGCTCGTTTAGCTGCAGTTGCCATGATGCTTCAATTGTACCAAGCTCGTCAAAAAGATACACATCTTCAATAGTGATAGAATCGATCCATAGATTAGGGCTGACACATTGCGGTGAAACATGGACACACTTCTTTTTCTTCATCATTTTAGCAGTGTCAGGACCCATGGTTGTTTTGCCGCAGATTAGTTTGAGCCCCCACTCCTCGACCGAACGCGGACCCCATTTTTCAAATCGGATGCTCGATGTTGGCATGAAAGAAATCAACTTCCATGCATCGTTTTCTCGAATAACAATCGGCCCGGTGTGTATCAATACGTTTCTATTATCAGTCAAAAAAGGAAGGGTATGGCCCTCATCGAAAATGTATCTGTGTAGCCTCGATCTACATGTAAATGCAGGCCCGCTCAAATATACTGTATCACCTATTCTGAGCTGCTCAACATCCTTGTCGGATAAGGGTGATTTTAGATAATACACTGCCATAACCTTACCTCCCTTCAAACCAATTGGGGCTCTCCATCATCTGCACAGTGGAGTCGGCAAGTATGCGACTCGACGCTCTCCGTGCCACCATACAGTTACTGCTTGTTGCACATACAATTCCAGCGATGTGTGTATAGGCATATTCAATGTTAACAGCAAAGACAGACGTATTGCCACCGGCCCCCATTATACCAACCCCTAGACTATTAAGCGCTTCGTACAGTTCCTCCTCTAGCTTAGTAATCATTGGCTCGGGATGCTTTGAACCAATAGTCCTAAGACATGCTGCTTGCTTGGCAAGGTTAGCTGCTACATTAGCTGTTCCGCCGATGCCAACTCCTAAAATGGAAGGTGGGCAAATTGCTCCGGTTCTTGTGGAATCGATAAAGCTGTCGACGACAAATTTCTTGATGCCAGCAGTTCCATCCGCAAAAGCAACAACTCGATGTCTTGTTCCACCGAAGCACTCCGATCCTCCACCTTTGGCAACGTAGGTAATCTCCAAATCGCCACCTGGCACGAACTGATAGGTGAAGTCCGGAATATTCATGCCAATATTGGTACCCGGGTCGAAGCCAGTGAGGGGATGTTTCATGGTCGAACGCAAATATCCTTTTTGCGTAGCGCAGATGACAGCCTGTCTTGTCGCATCCTCAAGCGAAGCTACGCCGCCCTCGAGCACACACTCATTCCCTACTTTGAAATAGAATATCGGCCAGCCTGTATCAGGACAAGCTGGATTGCCCCTACTAGACGATAGTTCTATGCTCTCGAGGGTTTTCTGCAAACCCATCTTCGCAACAGGAGAAGTCTCCATCTCGATAGCGCGTAGAAAAGCAGCGCGTACGTCGTGGCTAACAACGGTTGAACCCTTACGGATGGTTTCGTAAATCACCTGTTCATATAAATTACGTTTAATCAACTGAATGTCCTCCTGTATTCCACCAGCAATGCATAAGGGTAATTATGTTTGCTGTTTTCAATATTAATTGGTTAGAATGGTCCCAGGTTGATTAGTGTAGCAATCACAATGAATACTCCTCCCAAAGCAAGGTTCATTAACACCCATTTCCAGATAAATTTAATCCACTTATCGTAAGGTATGTTCCCAAACGCTAAGCCTGCCATGAGCACCGACGACATGGGAAGAACCTGATTAGTAAAACCATCGCCGTACTGGAACGCAAGAACAACTGTCTGCTGGGTTAGGCCCAGCACATCACCGACCGGTGAAAGAATCGGAATAACAGTAGCCGCCTGTCCACTGCCGGAAGTAATAAAGGTATTGATGATAATGTTAATGACATACATCATAAGCGCGCTGAGCACCTTGGGCAGGCCGGTCAGTAGACTGGCAAGACCGTAAACGACAGTATCGATAATATTTCCCTTGGTAAGCACTATACCAATGCCAGCTGAGATGCCGACTATTAGAGCACCGAACGTTATTTTCTTTGCCCCTTCGACAAACTCTTTGGCGATGCGGCTGGGGCTGAACCCATAAAGCAAGCCGCAGACAATACCCATAGCCAGAAACACAGCAGGAATCTCATCAGCTGCACTCCATGATTGGATTGCACCATAAACCACAAAAGCAAAGCCGATAACGAACGCGAGCAGCACCAGCTTGCGACGGCTGGTGAACTCTGGTATCGTCTCCTCATCTACTGCAGCTGGTGTGGTTACACCCTCGACAGCATACACATAACTTAAGGTGGGATCCTGTTGTACCTTCTTTACATAACGGGTAATATAGATGGAACCGAAAACCCAGAGCACTGCCGTACAAATCAACCGGAACTCCCAGCCGGAGAACATGGGAAGTCCGATGATTGACTGTGCTGTACCGGTGGTAGGAGCAAGAAACGCACCCCCTGTGAAACCGATGTTCATCCCCATACCAACGAGCGCTATGCCTACCAGGGCATCAGCTCCTACGTTAAACGCCAGTAACAAACCGAGCGGCATAAACGCAACAATGGCATTGCTGACACCTACTGCACCTAACGCTACAAAACAAAGTAGGACAAGTGGCATAACAATTGATGGCTTGTCCTTGAAGGTCCGCACTACCCGGCCGATACTAGCTTCCAGCGTGCCGGTTGCATTGATAATTTCGATGCTCCCAGAAATAACGATGATTGTAAACATAATACTTGCAGCCTTATGCAAACCCTGCGGAATTGCCGTAAGCACACCCCAAGGCCCGACCGGACTTTGCTCGACATAATGATAGGAATGTGGGTCAACGACTTTCCGGCCATCCACTTCGATCTTGTCGTAGACACCGGCAGGAAGGATATAAGTCAACACTGCCGCGATAATAATAAGACCAACAATTAAAACATAAGCATGAGGCATTTTGAACTTAGGTTGTCCATTCTTTTTCATCTTTTACTAACTCCTTTTTGTTTGCTGTTTAGTAAGACGACGATGACAGAGTGATTCCTATGGCTCCCCCCTTCTTAATATACGACCGCCTGTATTTCCAGTTATCTTGCCTTCCGCCACTGCAATGCAACCATTTACCAGCACGTATTCAACACCTTTGGGTGTATTGAGTGGCTCCACGTATGTTGCGGTATCACATATTTCGTTTTTATCAAATATGGTGATGTCTGCATAGAATTCTTCTTTAATAAGGCCCCGGTTACTAAATTGAAAACGAGTTGCAGGAAAACCGGTCATTTTATAAACAGCATTTTCCAAAGTAATTACATTGTCTTCCCTTACGTACTTTCTGATGACACGCGGAAACGTACCGCTGTTACGTGGATGGGCACCCCACCCCGCCTTTACCGGCACCGAATCCGAACCAATCATGGTAAGAGGGCTTCTCACAAAAGTACTTATGTCATTAGGGTGCATAGCAAAGTTAACTACCATTGCTGTTATGTCAGATTCCACCATGATTTTAATGGCACAATCCAGCGGTGACATATTTAACTCGCTGCTAATTTCGCATAGATTCTTGCCCACCAGATGCTCATTGTTCTTTGCAATCACAACCAGCATTTTTTCACAGCCGGCGAGCATATCTTCATATCTCTCATATCTTCTGAACCGGCAAATATCCTCAATAATTCTGTCATGTAAAGTAGGGTCAGTAAGTCTGGCAATCATAGCTCGCTCATTACCTTCCCTGACCCATGCTGGCAACAGAAGCGCCTCCATCCCAATGCAAACTGCATCATAGGGGTAAAGATCGAATGTAATATCCACCCCACGTTCGCGGGTCTCGTAGACTATATCCATAAATTCTCTGACAAGAGCCTCTGAATTCTTCTGATGCATTATTTTGACGTGATGTATCTGACCCGGGATATGGTTTTTGTCTACGATCTCTATCATTTCTTTAGTCGCTTCAATCCAGTTATTCTCTTCGTTTCTCAGATGGCTGGCAAATGGTGCATTAAACTCGGACAATACCGAGGCTAGCTCCACTAATTCGCTGTGTTCCGAAAAAACAGCCGGCGCATAGATGAGACCGGAGCTCAGGCCAATTGCGCCTTCCTTCAGGGACTGGCGCAGTAGCTCTTTCATATGCTCCATATCTGCTCTGGTCGGTTTCTGATCCGAAAGTCCCAACACGTTAAAACGAATGGTTGTATGTCCGACATATGAGGCAAAATTAATTCCCAGCGGTCGCTTCTCCAGTTCCGAAAAGTATTCCGCAAAGCTGTTCCAATGTGCTTCTTCATGACGCTCTATGTTTCTTGAAGTTCTTCGTTTTAGCCATGCGCCTTTGTTCTCGTTCGTAACCGGAGCCATGGAGTTTCCGCAACAACCGGTGATTACCGTCGTTACTCCTTGTAGCAGCTTGTCTTCTGCAAGGGGATATAGAAACTCTGCAAACTCAAAAGGCACCAGATCATAATGCGTATGTGTGTCGATGAACCCTGGACTTACGATTTTTCCACTGGCGTCAATCTCTCTCGCCGCTAAATCAGACTGCAAATTGCCGATTTTGACAATCCTTCCACCATCTACTGCCACATCTCCCGTGTACCATGGGGATCCGGTGCCATCTACGATTTTCCCATTTCTGATGATGATTTCATACTTCATTTAGCTTCTCTCTCCAGTCCTCCCATATTGTCAATAACAAATTGAGTGAAAACCTTAACTCCTATTGGTAAGGCATCCTCGTCAATCTGCCAGTCACTGTTATGTGGCATCCCTGTAAAGCCCTTATCTTCATTTCTGGTGCAAATCCGGAAAAACACACCCGGCTTCTTGGTAAGATACATAGAAAAGTCCTCGGAACTCATCTTTGGTTTCTCCATAAAAAACACATTTTCGCGCCCCACAACCTTGGCCGCCGCGTCCATAAGCCGCTTATTGATTTTTTCGTCGTTATATACCGGTGGCAACGTTTTCTTTGTTACAACGCGTGTCGTCGCACCTACCTCCCTAGCTACGTTGGTAACGATATCCTCCATCCGTTTGGCGACATACGCATCGACCTCGTCACAATGTGTGCGCAGCGTTCCGGTCATTTTTGCCTGTGCTGCGACCACGTTCACCGCCGTACCTCCCTGAATTGTACCGATGTTAAATGCGTATAGGGCGAACGGATCCATCTCCCTGGCCAGCATAAGGTGAATATCACCGTATATTCTATGTGCCACGGCGATAGCATCGATGCCGGTATGAGGCATCACTGCATGAGCCGTTTTACCGCTGATTTCTATTTCAAACACCCGATTAGAGGCCAAAGCGGGGCCATTGATAAACCCTACCTTTCCGACTGGGTAGGCGTTATCAGTGTGGCAGGCGATAATGATGTCGATGTTATCCATAACACCGTCCTCAACCATGAGCTTGGCACCACTACGGGCTCCCTCTTCACTGGGTTGGAACAGGAACATTACACGGCAGTCAATTTCATCCTTAATTTGGTTAAGAGCCTTCACCGTTCCCAGCAAAATCGCTGTGTGCGCATCGTGTCCGCAGGCATGCATTTTACCGTCGTGACGGGATTTGTACGGTACGTCATTTTTTTCTTGAATGGGCAATGCATCCATGTCTGCTCGGATCCCAATGGTAAAGTTCTCCTTATGTTCATTAATTGTGGCTACCACACTACTCTTACCGTACTTTTCAGTGTGTTGTACGCCCATGGCATCGAGCTCTGATTTCACCAGCGCTATGGTTTTGGGAAGGTCAAAGCCAACTTCGGGATACATATGCAGCTTTCTTCTGATATTTGTCAAATATTCTTGGCTTATCAGAGAGTTCAGCTCCGGAATGTTCATTTGACGGCCTCCATTCTTCTGTCGTTTTTATCTTCGAAGACTAGATCCATAAGCGGTGCATGCTGCTGCGCACCGTAAACATCGCGCTCGCCTATACCACCAGAACCAATGGGGCGTACCATGGTCACCTTGATAGCCAGGGCAGGCGCAAATTCGATAATACTGAGTACATGCGCCGGGTCCAACTTATATAGGTCGGCAATTAGATCTGGATTTATGATTTTTCCCTTGACAACTTTATCAAACATATCTTCTTCTTTAAAAATCACATCCAGCGTTAGCTCGTAAGGACCCGAATTTTTTGATCGAATAACGGCTGCCACATCACGAAGCCTGATTATCATTTGACCTCACCCCCCGCAATGTTGTAATGGGTTCTTTTGAACACTTTTTCGGGTTCATCTGTCTCAAGCAGACTGTAAACTGAGAAGTTGTATACTGCTCCGACGGGAATGTCGGATGGAGAATACGGGAACGCTAGGTTACCCGCTGTGGCCAGTCGCCCCTCATACCCATGGTGCAGAAGTGTAGAACGTGCGACCGAACAGACAGTGTTTGCCTGTTCCTGTGTGTCAGCTACCACGTCAATAATAATACCGATTTCATGCGAGTTTGTTGTTTCGTTCGGTTCAAATTCTCCCATCACGCCATTTTTGCCGTAAACAATAAAGTCTAAATGGAATTCAAAGTCGGAGCCGGAGAGGTTGGCAGCGATGCGTGCACGTACAGCCTCCAATATGGTGTCGATCTGCGAGATGAAAACCGAATCGCGGTTACCACAAATGGATATCGTACGATAACCAATAGGTCTAGCACCCTCCAGTTTTACCGTTTTCTTGGCATCCTCAACATATTTGCTCCCTGTCACCTTAACACGGCGTTCTGTCTGCTGAGTAAAAGTACACCCCGACACATCTAGCACGCCGCCGGGGCCGGGTAAAAGATACGGATTCGATTTTTCGTACAGTGTATGCACTGCAACTGAGATAACAGTGCATCTGCGTGCAGGGCTGAGGGGTTCTATCATGAAATAATCCTCGCCTAAGTATCCCATCATGCAATCTGAACCACTTCCCGGTACAGCAGCAATGGCCGCACATTCGAGTATTTTGCCCAGGTGTGTTGCCAAGGCTTTAGAAAAACCTGCCCGTACGGCCGGAGCTGCAAAGACAGCAGGATCGTAACAACGTCCACAAAGCACCACCTGTGCACCTTCATCGAGTGCACTTATGATAGGCTCAATACCCATCTGTGCCACAACCCGCGTGCTGTCCAAGATATCCTTGTAGTCAATTGCGGGTGCTACCCCCACCGGGGAAATCTTCCCGTGCATAAGTTGCCGGACAAGGAAGTCCTTGTCCAATTCGGCCGAAATGGTAGCGAGTTTGAAAGTCAAGTTGTGCTCCTTAGCAATCTCCAAGACAATCTTTGTCTCCCTTTCAAGATGCGGCCTTCCGCCCGAACCGCCTGCCGAGCCAACGATCAACGGGATGTTTAGCTCACAAGCCGCTCTTATCAACAACGTCAGATCGCGCTTAACCGCCGTCGCGGTGGTAAAAGGAGTGCCGCTGCCGAGATAATACGGCCCTGGGTCCGTCGAGCCAGCATCGGCCGCGATCAAATCTGGCTTTAGTGCTAGCCCCGCTCTAAGTGAGTCCTCCGGAAAACCATATCCGATAATGCCCGTTGGAGAAAGTAACTTCATTGTTTTCACTATAGTTGCCCCTTTTCCGCTTGATAACCAGCCTAATTAATTACATCTTAACAATAGAAACTACGCCTGCCCATTGCAGTTTTGCCGTAGTTGTTTGCATTTTTCCCAAACATCGATTCATAACTGGTTTTTTGTATTATGTTGCGATACACTGAGGGTGGAGAGGTGTTTTGATATGCTTGGCAGGAAGATATCGCTTGGTTTTTTCAAAAACGTCTCGCACTATTACCATGTGTATAAAATTAGTAGTAGCAGGGTCGCAGAGGTTCCTCATCACCACGATTTCTTTCAGATTTGCTACGTTGCTTGCGGTGATATTATCCACAAACAGAAAAATGATGAGGTGCATTTAGTTAGAGGAGATGCTTTCATAATTCCTCCTAACTTTACGCACAGCATCATATCAAAAAACCCAAACGCCGAATTCTACTCCCTGTCCTTTCAAGAACCGTTGTTCTATCCCGGCTTTTCCAATACCAGTGCCAATAACTTTCTGATGGCACTTAAGCTAGATTCTGTGAACAAGAGGCACATTGACGTACGTTTAAGGATTAGACTTGACAACCTTGAACGTGTTAACATGGAGACTCTGTTCGAATGTTTGCTACGCGAATTCCAATTAGATTTGCCTCGGGACAACACCATGGCAGACAGTCTCATTGCATCAATACTTATCGTTCTTTCCCGTGCTTATTTTGCCGAGCCTGGCGCACAACAACAGTTAAGCGATATCAACGAATATCATGAGTCTATTATGGCTTGCATCCAATACATCGATCAGAACTATATGAAGCCACTGACTTTGCCAGGTCTCGCACGAAAATATGCTCTTTCCAAATCGACCTTTGGGATGCTGTTTCCTCAAATCGCAGGGATGTCCTTTAAACGTTACCTTAACGAAAAAAGAATTGAACATGCTGTATCCTTATCGGCTGTTGAATCTCTTTCCTATTATGAGATCGCTAGATTGGTAGGGTACAAGGACACTTCTACCTTCTATCGTAATTTCGTAAAAGTCATGGGCATATCTCCCGCAGAGTACCGCAAGCAAGCGCAAAATACTGACAGCACCGATATAAGACTTTCAGTGGGAGGAGGTTAGTTTTTTTATTTGACCTGTTAGCTAGTAAAACAGCCAATAATTCTTCTAATAGAGTAGGGAAACCACTCGCATGGCTCCCCCCTCATCAAAAGGTACGTGCCCTATTAAGGCATACGGCTTACCAACGTGACTAGATCGTTTAACCCATTGCTAATCTTTGAGCACCGGCCCATTCACGGTGGACCCACAAGACGATGAAGCTGCTTTGCTGTGTTGTACACAGCGAACGCAACTGCCCGTCGCACGCATAAAGGCCTGCCACTGTTTAAGTGTCAGGCCTTGTTTGTACCTTAAGTCCAATTTTTTGCTCCTAAAAATGCTGTCCCCAAACCCCCCCACATAAGCTCTGCTTCTGTGAACAACCTCGGAAATATGCACTTCTCTTAATTGAACTGATACCGAAAAGTCACCCTCCAGTTCCCTACCCGGAGCCTATAAATACCCTTTTGCCCCTCTAACTTTATAACATCTCCTTCTAGTGGAAAACTCCTTAAGTTGCCTTCTATTGCCAACTTGATTTTACTTGCGTATCACGCTCAAGCCTTCGAAGCTGCCTTATGGCTTTAGGGGAGAAAATAATCTCAAATACCGAGATCTTTCCAGACATCTTCAGCCCTCACGCCTTTGCCTGCCTCAATTTCGGCAAACCCTGTTCGATCTCCTTAGCTTCCCCTGAGGTAATACGCTCTGTCGGCCAAGCCATAGATTCCAGGATAATTAGTAAAGCTCCCACCTGATCATCATTTAGTTTCTCGATTAAAGCTTTGGCATGGTCGCGCGGTTTCAGTGGCAACGCCATTAAATTGGCCAGAATTAGATGAAGACATCGCTGTAGAAAGCTTGCTAAAGCCTGAAGTATGGTGCTTAACATTAAAAGAGTGATTTTGATTGAATTAAGCAGCAGAGACGTTTCTACTGGCACGGAGGCCTTAAAGCAGCCTGGTTTAAGGCCTCCGTTTCTATGTAAAGCTACTGCTAGTTCTTCTCACTACGCACAAGATTCCAGTCGGTTTACTCTTCACTCCTGTTCAAGCCAAGGGCAATCAAGTTGGCCACGAGCCAACAGCAAGTCGCTGGTTAGCCAAAGAATCCCTGGGCAATTTTTACGGCTGCGCGGGCGTCTCGGCCGTAATAGTCGGCACCGATCAGTTGGGCATATTCGCTGTTTAGAACGGCTCCGCCCACCATGACCTTGCAAGGCAAGCCTTCCTCTTTTAAGGCTCGGATGGTGTTTTCCATGCTGCGGACGGTGGTGGTCATAAGGGCGCTCAAACCGACCAGATTAATCTTGTGCTCTTTTACTTGCCGGACAATGTCCTCTTCTGGGACGTCCTTACCGAGATCGATAACTTGAAAGCCGTAGTTCTCCAGCAAGATCTTGACAATATTCTTCCCGATATCGTGGATGTCGCCGCGGACGGTGGCCAGCAGGATTTTGCCTTTATCCACGGCTGTGCTGGCTCCCTGATTTTCCACCAGGTGCTGTTTGATTACGCCAAAGGCCTTTTTTACTGTTTCGGCCGATTGTATCAGCTGAGGAAGAAAGATCTCCCCCTGTTCGTACCGGCGGCCGACGATATCTAGGGCTGGGATTAGATATTGATCCACGATTGCCAATGGGCTTAACTGCTGCAGCAATTCCTTTGTTTTGGCAGGAGCTTCTTCTCTGATCCCGTTGATGATTGCTGTTCTCAAATCCATTTCCGAGGGCTCAGCCGAAGGAGCGGGCCTCTTCTCGACTCCCCCATAGGCAGCGATATAATCGGCGGCATCCTGGTCATGGCCCCAGAGCACACCAAAGGCGCGGACGGTTTCAGCCATGTCTTCATCCAAGGGATCTAGAATAGGCGCATCCAGCCTAGCAGCCAAAGCAGCCGCCAAGAAAGTCCGATTGAGCAGTCTTCGTTCCGGCAAGCCAAAGGAAACATTACTTACCCCTAGGGTGGTTTTTACCCCCAGCTGCTCTTTCACCAGGGCTACGGCCTTTATCGTCTCTTTGACTTGGCTTTGCTGAGCCGAAGCGGTAAGCACCAGACAATCGATAATTAGGTCTTCCTTATCTATGCCATACTGCTGCGCCGTCTTCACTATTTTAGCGGCGATTTGGAGTCGTTCTTCGGCTTTGGCCGGGATCCCGTCCTCATCTAAGGTTAGACAGACTGCAGCCGCCCCATATTTCTTGACAAGGGGAAATAGCGCTTCCATTTCTTGTTGCTTCCCACTCACGGAATTAATCAGGGGCTTGCCGTTGTACCTCCGAGCGGCAGCTTCGATCACCTCCGCTCGGGCGCTGTCGATCTGAAGCGGCAAGCTTACTATGCTCTGAAGCTCTTCAATAATATCTACCATAACAGCTTTTTCATCTATTTCCGGCAGCCCCACGTTCACATCAAGAATATGGGCCCCGGCGTCCCGTTGGTTTATGGCCTGGTGCAATATGTAGTCGCTGTCGCCGCGCCTCAAGGCTTCTTTGAGCTGTTTCTTGCCAGTGGGGTTGATTCTTTCGCCGATAATGGTAACACCGCTTCCGATCACTACTGTATCGGCAAATGAGCTCACTGCTGTTATCTTTTCGATTTTACGCTCTACCGGTCTTAAGCCGGCCAATTCTTTCTTGATCGCCTTGATGTGGTTGGGATTGGTACCGCAGCAGCCGCCCAGGATGGTAACACCCATCTGGGCCATAATCTTGGCATAGTGGGCAAACTCCTCCGGCCCCACATTAAAGACAGTCTTCCCCAGGACTACTTTAGGCAGGCCGGCATTGGGCTGAGCCATCACCGGTACTTTGGCATACTTAAGGATTTCTTCGATTAAAGGCAATACTTCCTTCGGTCCCAGAGAACAATTGAGCCCCAGGGCTTTAACCCCCAACCCTTGGACGATATTGACCATGGTGAGAGGATCCGTTCCGGTCAGGGTTCTCCCATTCGGCTGAAAAGTCATGGTGGCAATCACCGGCAGATCGCTGTTTTCTTGGGCGGCTAAAATGGCAGCTTTGGCCTCGTAAACATCGGACATGGTTTCAATTAGAATCAGATCGGCCCCGGCCTCAGCTCCAGCAATGACTTGCTCGGCAAATGTGCTGTAAGCCTGATCAAAAGACAGGGTCCCATAGGGCTGCATCAACTGTCCGCTGGGCCCTATATCCAGCGCCACCAGCTTTTCTTTGGCCGCCCGGCGGGCAATTTGAACAGCACCGGTTACAATTTCGTCAACATTATAGCCATATTGGCTAAGCTTGTAGCGGTTAGCACCAAAGGTATTGGTGGTAATAATGTCTGCCCCGGCGGCCAGGTACCCCCCATGGATGTGCTCGATAATCTCCGGGTGCAGTAGATTATAGCTTTCCGGCAGTTCACCGGTTTTGAGTCCCTGGGTTTGAAGCATGGTACCCATGCCACCGTCAAACAGCAGGAACCGGGAAAAATCAATTTCTCTTGTCACAGCCTTTTCCGTCCCTTCTAAGCTCACAATCTAGGTTCGCACAGGCTTCACATTTGCTGTAAGTACAATTTTGGTCCGGAGGGTTTCCCTGTAAGCCGATCACAGCCGTGACCGATTTTCGAGGAATGAGAAGCGATCTCTCCGTCACCGAAAGCCCAATCTTTCGGTAAGCATCTAACACAGCCATGATACCCTGCTGCATCTCTAATGGAAAATCGCCATAGCCAGGGCTGTAACGGGAAGTTATGTAGAGGCCTTCTCGGCCGGCCCTGGCTCTGATTTTAGCTTCGACTTGATCGCACAAAGCTTCAATAGCGGCGGACGCACAGGCATCCAGCACAATGCCTCTGGATAAATCCAGTCTAGAATAAAAGGCAATTCTTTGATCAACTTTAAGACCTAAGGTAACAGCCATAAGCGCACAGCGCCCAGAGTGCTGTAAATGCCTCTTAATATCTCGACCGGGAAAGGTTAAAATGCTGTCTTTGAGTGCGATTGACCCTTCTTCTCTTGTTACAGTAAAAAACTCATAGACGTATTTTCTCTGAGCCAGGCCATCAATTTCATCCAGACACTCGTCAATTAGTCTAGTGGTGTTTTCGTCGGCCTGTTGGCCCTTGTACCCCAAATAATGTAAGACTTCAGCGTGATTGATGTTCATGATCACAGTTTCCCCTAACATCTTCAATAGCGGCGAAAATTCTCCGAGCTACCTCCGGACGATTCATGGCATAAAGATGAATGCCATCCACCCCGGAAGAAAGCAAATCTATTATTTGCTCCGTAGCATAAGCGATACCCGCTTCCTTCAAAGCTTCAGGTTCATCATCGTAGGTGGCCATGATCTTTCTTAATCGCGGTGACATGGTGGCACCGCAAAGATTGGTGATGCGCTCAATCTGCTTTTTATTGATCACCGGCATGATCCCGGCTGAAACCGGACACTGGATCTCTAAAGCATCTAGCCGCTCCTTGAAGCTATAAAACAATTCATTGTCAAAAAACAGCTGGGTGATGAGAAAGTCCGCTCCCGAGCTTACTTTTTGTTTCAAATGTTTAAGATCCAGGTCCAAGCTCTCGCACTCTATATGCCCTTCCGGATAACAGGCGGCACCGATACAAAAACCGCCGTCTGATTTTATGTGGGTGATCAGATCCTTGGCATAAGTGTAATCAAACTTAACAGCAACCCCATCTTGGGGCATATCGCCTCTTAAGGCCAGGATGTTTTCAATGTTTTTTGACTGTAGCCGGGCCAGAATGTCATCAATTTCGTCTTTGCCAGTGCCGACGCAAGTAAGATGAGCCAGGGTTTCTATCCCGTACTTGTTTTTTACTCGGTCGGCTATTTCTACCGTATAGTCCCTGCTGCTGCCGCCAGCGCCATAGGTTACACTGATAAAATCCGGATTTAGATCTTGTACAGCCTCAATGGTGGAGATAACACCATCTAGCGGCGACTCCGGTTTCGGCGGAAAGACTTCCACCGATAGCACCGGTTTACAGCGGTTGAACAAGTATTTAATGCGCATATTTTCTGCCTCCTTCACCATAGCCCAGGTCCCATTGGGGTCCGCCTTGCCTGGGGCCAAAAAGCGGAAAGCTGCTTTTCGATAAGAAAAGCAGCTTGTTTACGGTTTAATTAAGCTAAACATTAGCTGTTAATCTTATCTCTCAGGATGAAGAATCACCCTGCAGGAATTAACACCGCTGCATTCAGATGAGAATGCCGGTTGTCGAGCTTCATAGGGCCCGTCCCTCAGCTGCTCTGGATAAGATATCCTCTATTTATTTGCCTGCTTCATTTTATTTGATTCTGCCAGACTTGTCAACCGTTGCTCCCTGAACTTCCTTGAAAGTCGCCTATGTGGTTACTGTAGGTTCATCAGCTGCAGGTTTATCAACAACTTTAGTTATGATTTTCCCGCCCTCTGTGATTAGGACTCCCAAAACCAAACCCAGGGCTAAAGTGATTATGACCCAGACACTGTTTTGTCCCCCGGTACCGAAGCAAGATGCAAAGCCACCAAATACCATCGGAGCATGCCCGAGTACCGTATTCGGGAACCATACCATATGAACAATGCAGAGAATTGCGACTATAGGAGTTAGGGTCACTAGCATGTTAATACCGGGGTCAGCGATGCCGGTAAGGCCAAGAGCCCACAAACTGAGCAAGCCCCATAAGACACCGCTGGTGGCCGAACAAAAGTAGGTTGGAAATGTTTTATACTCTGCTCCGCCGCAGAAGAAAATCGGCAGAGAAACAAACGCTACCCACATAAAGCCCGCATTGGGGAGGCCAGTACATACCCAACAGTAAATACCATCTAGAAGACCAATCCAGATACACCAAAGAATCATTGCTTTTTTACTCATGCCCATTTTCCCTCCTTACCGGTTCTAGATTTATTCAGTACCAGGAGCTGGTAGGCAACAATAGTCTACACTCGGTGGGTTTTGTTGTTGCCTACCATAACATGCACTTAACAATCAATGTGCCTTTCTGCCTACACCAAGCTTATTCTTATTCTTTTATGACTGCAAATGCTCTCGTGAACCCTCCATCAGCCTTGTCCACCAAGACTGGGGCAGCTGAGAAGAAAATTCTTTCAACGTCTATTTGGTCCAAGTTGTTCAAGTTCTCTATGATGGGAATTTGGTTACCCATAAGGATGTGATGGATCGGGGACGTGGTGCTTTCAACTTGATCAGGAGAAATGAAATCCATGCCCACGGCCTTTATCTTTAGTTCTACCAGCTCAGTGGCCAGTTCTTCAGAAAAATAAGGTGATTTTTCCACATATTCAGGTTGACCCCACAGCTTGGAATATCCTGTGCGCACCAGAACAATATCTCCGGGCTTAATGTCGTAATCTTTCAGCACATCAGCTTTAATCTCCATTCCATCGTTAACAGGTGCATCAACAATAATTGCCTCACCGACAAAAGTGTCCAGTGGGATTTCATCCATTGTCTTGGCCCCTTTTACCACGTGGGCAAACGCATCACAATGGGTGCCCACATGAACAATGGCGTGAAAATCCGTCACCCTAAATCCACCCTCGTCTATTTGAGCAATCTGTTTGACATCAATGGGTGGAGTCCCTGGGAACTGCGTCATTCCCATTTCATAAGCATGGGACAAATCCATTATTCTCATAAGACTACCCCTCCTGACTATTCTGTCCTTTAATTTACTGTGTCATGCCCCCGCTGTCCGTTGACCAGAAAACACCTCCCCCTATTTGAGTTTTTAGCCCTAAAACTACCGCCTCCTTTCCACTGGCAGAATGCCCGGAGTTGGCCAGCTAATAAAGGAGCGGGTATCTATCCAGCGAGCGAAGCCTAATTGGGTTTGGACTTTGGCCGGCTAATCTGGCCAGTGCTGAACTTGCTCAAAGCTAGAAAACCGGAACCTGTTACACCCCTGGAAAAGTACCCGCACCTAGGTATTTCCCTAACCCAGTACCCTCTTTAGGCGGCTCATGGCCTCCTTTAGATCCTCGAAGCTAGCACAAAAACCTATGCGCACATATCCCTCACCACAGGAACCGAATGCTGTCCCCGGAACAGTCACCACCTGGGCTTCATGGAGCCATTTCTTGGCCACTTCTTCTGAAGAGCCCAAGGCAGAGACATTGGCAAAGGCATAAAATGCACCTTCTACAGGCCAACACTCCACTCCCGTTAGTTTGTTAAGCTCAGCCACAATGTAATCACGACGGCGGCCATATTCAGCTACCATTTCTGTTACCGCATCTTGTGGGCCTAATAAAGCTTCCACTGCCCCCTTCTGGGCAGCGGCATTAACACAAGCTGACAGTGATTGCTCCATCATCGTCATACGAGCAATCACCTCAGCCGAGCCGTGAGCATACCCGATCCGCCAGCCGGTCATGGCATAGGTCTTGGAAAAACTATTGACTGTGATCACCCGCTCGGCCATTTGTGGCAAAGAACCTATACTCACATGCTGTCGGCCGTCGTAGATAATTTTCTCATAGGGTTCGTCGGCAATAACGTATAGATCGTTCTTTTTTACTACTTCTGCGATCTCTTCTAATTCTTCTCTCGTAAGTACGGCACCGGTTGGGTTCGACGGGGTGTTAATAATAAGGACTTTGCTCCGTTCGGTAATTACCTTCTCTAAGTGTGCAGCCTTGACGTGAAACCTATCGGTATCATAGGTGGGCAAAGACACTCTTTCAGCACCGGCGAGCAGTATTTGCCCCTGGTAGTTGGGCCAGGCAGGGTTTGGTAAGATTACTTCGTCGCCTGGGTTTACCAGAGCCAGTAAAGCCAGCATTATGGCTTCCCCGGCACCGGTGGTTACGATTACATTGTCGGCAGTGGCGGCCAAACCATTGTCTCGTTCCAGCTTAGCGGCAATAGCTGCTCTAAGTTCCGGTAGTCCATTATTAGGTGTATATTTGGTGTACCCTTGTCGCAGAGCATCAGCTGCGGCTTCAATAATATTGGCTGGAGTGGTGAAACCAGGCTCTCCTATACCCAAGCTAATTACATCTTGGTACTTCTCGGCCATAACTCCCATGGCCCGAATGCCTGAGCGAGGATACTCTAATGCCCTTTCACTCAGTTTCATTTAATTCACCTCCTGATCAAGAGGGTGCTCTAATCGGTTATCCCGTATTTCTTGAGCAATTCTTCAGCTTCTCCTGGATGCATCTTATAGTAATGCTCCTCGGCGGGGAACTTGCCTTCCTTAACCTCGTTAATGTAAGCTTCAAAAGCCTCTCGCATGGCATTGCCTAAATCTGTATACTTCTTCACAAACTTCGGTGTGAACGCTTCAAAGCAACCCAACATATCATGAGAGATCAAAAGTTGGCCATGGCAATGCGGTCCGGCTCCAATCCCAATAACAGGAACGTTAGCCTGCTCAGTGATGATGCGGCCTACTTCTGGAGGTACCGCTTCAATCAGCAGAGTTACGATGCCCGCCTCTT
>DURJ01000063.1 GCA_012837285.1 Bacillota bacterium | reverse complement strand
TACATGCCGTGGGCATTCATGTAATTAAAAATCCCTTCCCCATGCTGCTGTTCCTCTTTTTGAATATGGTTCAGCACTTGTCGCATTTGGGAATTGGTGCATTCAAAAATAGCCGTATTATAGGCACTGGAAACATATTTCTCCGTCATCAGTAGGTCTGTCAGCAGCATCTCGTCCTGTTTGTTAGCCGCCCCTTGTGATTGGGTAGTGCCAGTCACAGTGGTTGAAGATTGCTGCCCCTGAGCCATGGAAGGAATCTGTCCGGTCAACAATTGATTAATGGTGTTCAAATGTTGCTGTTCCTGCTGGGCATAACTGCCGAGTAACTGCTTGAGCTGTGAATCCTGAACCTGGGCCGCATAGGTTTGATACTTGTGGATACACACTTCTTCATGCCTCTTCTGATCTTCCAGCAACATCTGTTCTTTTTGGGTTAGCTGATGTGCCACTTGATACCCACCTCCTGCTTGTATTATTTACGAGCAGGAGACTAATATGCATTCTCCAGCGTCTGATGCTGCCATACCAGCCACAAGAACCGTCGAACCGTGCCTCTGCCAGGCGATGTCCCCTGAAAGGTAACCGTAGAGGATAGGATAAGGGAAATATCTGCTCAATCCAAAGTGTAGTATATGAGGATGATAACAGAGTAAGAGAAGGATATCTTTAGGTAAGCAAGAAAATAGTCGAAAATATCAGCTATGGTAATTGCCGTCTACTCAAAACTAGGTTATAATTGGTACTAATCGATAGTGATAATCTTTAAGGGTAAGTAGCTTAGTTAGAGGAGGGGAGGGATAGAAGTCATGGATATTTTGAAAATGATTTCCGGCCAAATGATCGACCAAGATGTACTTAATCAGCTTGGACAAGCAGTGGGTGCTAAGCCTAACCAGGTGAAACAAGTGGCACAGATAGGGATGCCTGCCCTGCTGCAAGCGTTAAGACGAAATGCCGCCACATCGGAAGGCGCGGCCGCCTTAGCAGGTGCTCTGGATCAGCACAAAGATGACAATATCAATGATGTCGCGAGATTCCTAAACAATATTGACAATAATGACAGTGCCCGGATGCTTCAACACATTTTTTCGGGTAACACAGAGCGGGTTCAGAGTAATTTGGCTAGGCAAACCGGATTGGATAAGAATCAGGTTTCCGGCCTAATGATGAAAATGGCACCTCTTTTAATGGGTGCTTTAGGCCAGCACAAAAAACAACAAAACATAGATGCTGCCAGTCTATCCGGGATGTTAAGCGGGTTATTCACTCAAGGAAGCAGCGGCATGATGGGCATGGTGGCAAACCTACTGGATACAGATAATGACGGCGATATTACGGACGATATCGGCAAAATACTGGGAGGTTTCTTAAAGAAATAATTTGATTCCACAGCTGATTCACTGCCTTAATCACAATACCGCTCAGGGGTTGCTCGTACTGAATTTGAATCAAAGGAGGAGTCAATTCCATGTCGAAACTCAGCATAATCGAGGGAATCGGTGAGGCTTATGAACTCAAACTAAAAGAAGCAGGGATTCTTTCCGTAGAAGCATTGTTGAAGGCTTGTGCCCTAAAGAAGGGCCGGGTGGAACTGGCCGAAAAAAGTGGGATTTCCGAAAAGCTGATCCTCAAATGGGCTAACCACGCAGACTTAGCCAGAATCAAAGGAATCGGCGGCCAATATTCTGAGCTTCTGGAAGCGGCCGGCGTAGATACTGTACCCGAATTGGCCAAACGCAAGCCGGAAAACCTCTATGCAAAAGTAGTAGAAGTAAACAAAGTGAAGAAAGTGGTCAGAAAGCTGCCCACAGAAAAGAATGTTGCGGACTGGGTCAAGCAGGCTTCCGGACTCCCACGCGTGCTACAGTACTAATATAGAACAGCCATTACTCCTTATTTAACCACAAGTGATATCAAACCTCCATTGTCTCACTGACAATGGAGCTTTTGTTTTACTTTGCGGGAACACGCTCAGCAAAATATTTTCTATCATCTCATCATCCGTATCCGGATATGTCTCTTTCAATCCTTCCATACCATCCAGACCCTGTGCCCTCCTGCTTGTGCACCTCAAATACATCCGGCCCAACGTTCTTACTTCCTTACTACGTTGACGGAATGTGTCTATTTTTGGGTAAATAGCGTTATTGAATATCCAGCGATGCCCGTAGCACGGCAATTGAACAGACTACCCGTCATTCCGAAGGAGCACAGCGACTGAGGAATCTTAAGATCCTTCGGGCAAAGCCCTCAGGATGACAACGAAGAAGAGTTTTTGGAGCAATGGTGTGAAGGGCCCGGGCCCAATTGCTTCCGTTGCCATATTATGTATTCATGCCTTATAATAAACAAAAGGCTTGTTCTGAAAGGACACGGAGAATCGAACCAAGAACCGTATAGACCAAAGAGTATTAGAGGAGGGATATGAAATGCAGGACTTCGAAAAACTGGGCGTGTTTTACTTAGGAAAAGAGTACGACTTAGAACAAAAGCAACTGCAAGAAAAGCTGGTTCTCTACAAATCCAAGGATTTGACAACCCACGCGGTCATAATCGGTATGACGGGAAGCGGAAAAACCGGATTGGGCATAGGAATAATAGAAGAAGCTGCTCTGGACAATATTCCGGTGATTGCCATTGACCCTAAAGGAGATTTGGGGAACCTAGCTTTGACTTTTCCCGAACTACGCGGGGAAGACTTTCGCCCCTGGATAAACCTACATGAAGCGTCTAACAAGGGCGTCCCTGCGGACGAATATGCCAAGTCACAGGCGGAATTGTGGCGCAAAGGACTGGCTGATTGGGGTCAGGACGGGAAGCGTATTGAGAGATTCCGGAATGCAGCTGATATTACCGTCTATACACCAGGTGGATCGGCAGGCCCCGGAGTGTCAGTACTGCGATCTTTTGACGCACCGCCGCCGGAAATAAGAAATGACAGGGATGCATACAGGGACCGCATCCAGATTACCACCACCGGTTTGCTGTCCTTGATAGGATTGGACGGGGATCCATTTACAAGCCGGGAACATGTTTTAGTTTCGAACATTATCGAACACGCATGGAACTCAGGACAAAGCCTTAGCCTTTCGGAGCTGATCAATGCTATCCAAGCACCGCCCATGGATCGGGTTGGGGTAATGGACATGGAGAGCTTCTATCCCTCTAAAGACAGGTTCTCATTGGCCATGATGCTTAATAACCTACTGGCTTCACCCAGTTTTAAGGCATGGTTGGAAGGAGATCCACTGGACGTTAATCGCTTCTTGTATAACGATGAAGGCAAACCGCGCGTTTCCGTCTTTTCCATTGCCCACCTTTCCGACAGCGAGCGAATGTTTTTTGTGACGATGCTTTTAAATGAAGTATTGTCCTGGGTTCGCAGCCAACCAGGAACCGGCAGCCTAAGAGCTCTCCTTTATATGGACGAGTTGTTCGGTTACCTGCCGCCAACTGCCAATCCGCCGTCTAAGGTTCCCCTGCTGACGCTACTCAAGCAAGCGCGGGCATATGGATTAGGGTTGGTGCTGTCCACTCAGAACCCTGTGGACCTAGATTACAAGGCTCTTTCCAATGCGGGCACATGGTTTATCGGACGGCTACAGACGGAAAGGGACAAAGAGAGAGTCTTAGCCGGTTTAGAAGGAGCACTTGCCGGAGGCAAATTTGACCGCCAGCACACAGGGCGGATTTTGGCGGGACTTGGACAGCGCATCTTTTATCTTCATAGCGTGCATGAAGATGAGCCTGTTATTTTCAGCACCAGGTGGGTCCTTTCCTATTTGGCGGGCCCCCTGACAAGAGAGCAAATATCAGCATTGTCATCCAAGCGCCTGATGAGCAAAACAGCAGAGGATGCCCCTGCTTTCGTAACTCGAGAGCCGGTCGCAAAAGAAGCGAAACCAACTGATGCTTTGAATTTAGCTGCCCCCGTCCTCGATCCGAAAATACAACAAGTATATCTTCCCGTGGACTACGGAGTCACAGATAATGTAACATATGTGCCTTCTGTAATTGGCGTGGCCGACGTGCTTTATGATAACGCCAAGCACCAAGTTGCAGCCTCCAAGAGTTACACACTGGTCGCACCGCTTCACGACGGACCGGTAGCACTTGATTGGAGAGAAGCTAAGTCAATAGAACTGGATCTGCGTGATCTTGATGCAGAGCCTGTAAGAGGCGCCTCTTTTGCCAATTATCCTAACGCTGCCGCCAACGCCCGCAGCTATGACAGCTGGAAGAAGCTTTTTGCCCAGTTTATTCGCACAGACCTTCAGCTAAAGTTGTTTTCAAGCCCCACACTAAAAGTGGTTTCTGAGGTTGATGAAGATGAACGGGACTTTCGCATACGCCTGCAACACCTAGCCCACGAAAAGCGCGATGAAGCTTTAGATGCCCTCAGAAAGAAATACGCCTCCAAAATAAACACCCTTGAAGATCGCCAAAGACGGGCTAAGCAGGCACTGGAAAAGCAGAGTACCCGGGCAGCCCAAAAGAAAATGGACGCTGCTGTCTCTACCGGTGCTGCAATATTGGGTACACTCTTCGGACGAAAAAGCATGAGCGCAACTTCCATCTCCAGGGTTGGCACTGCTGTTAAAAGCACAACCCGTGCTTTTCAAAGCGGTGAAGGAATTGCTCAGGCTGAAGAAACGCTCCGGTCAGTTGAAGCTCAGCTCGAACAACTGGAGTCGGAACTTCAACAGCAAGTGGAGAAAATATCCGAGAGCTACGACATGTTGGAAGAAAAACTGGAAGAGGTTCAAATCAGAGCTACCAGCGGAAACATTGCCGTGCACTTGGTTGGCCTGGCATGGTGTCCCTCTCCAAAAGGCCAGGGCCTAGCATAGCATCATCCAGTCAAAAGCATGTTTCTTTCAAGTCCTTCTAGGCAGCTATGACGAGAAACCCCCTGTGGAGCAATTGCCTGAACCGCTCCAAGGGGGTCTTTTCCTGCTCCCGCGATCTCAGTGACAGTTGTCAGCAGAGCAACTATCTCTACAACCGTGCCATGTCATAAAACTGCAAGCCCAAATCTTTATTGTTCCATTGCTTATCAGTTCCAATAATTGCACATTCCGTAGCCTTCGCCGAAG
>DURJ01000062.1 GCA_012837285.1 Bacillota bacterium | reverse complement strand
GACAAGCGGTGAAAATCGAAGCGCTGACAACGGGACAAGATCGTAGCCGGAAGCCGCTCCGGTTCGGTGGTGGCTAAAATAAACACCACCCGTGGCGGTGGTTCCTCCAACGTCTTGAGAAAGGCGTTAAACGCTTCCGCAGTTAACATATGAACTTCATCGATAATATATACTTTGTACCGGGCTTCGGTAGGAGTAAGGCGCACTTGATCCCGCAGGGATCTAATCTCATCGATGCCTCGGTTAGAGGCGGCATCCATCTCCAGTACATCGAGGCAATAACCATCGCGGATACGAACACAGAGGCTGCACTCATCGCAGGGCTCGGGCGTGGGACCGTGCTGGCAATTTAAAGCTTTGGCCAATATCTTAGCCGTGCTGGTTTTTCCCGTACCGCGGGGACCGCAAAATAAATAGGCGTGGGCCAAGCGCCCGCTGGCAATGGCATTCTGCAGCGTGCGGCAAACATGATCCTGCCCCAGCACCTGGTCAAACGTCTGTGGACGCCAGGCCCGGTATAGTGTTTGATAAGCCATGTCAGATCCCCCTTAGACAAGCAGCCCCATAAGTATAACTGGTTCTTAATTCGCCTCACCGGGACTAAAATCCTGCCCCGAGGAATTGAAAAGACCACCTGGTGGCCGCCATCATTAGGCTGGCTACCCAAGTGGTATTTATAGTAATCGTTTCTTCCATTAGCCTAAAGAGGTTGTTTCTGGCCGTAGTTGCGTTTACAATTGGTATCTGAATTCTGTACGCATATTGTATCCTTATGTTACTTCGTTGTCGACTTCTTGCGATCACTTGTTTATAATGTTGTCTCTAACCATAAGAAAAGGAGCCGCCTTTTAGCGCAGCTCCTCTTTACGCTGATTCAATACAACATAATAGGCCGTGCACCTGCCGTCGATACAGCCTTCCGGGCGATACCCCGGCAGCCAGCTCCGACCAGGCTTACCTACGGCACACGCAGGGATCCACTTACCGCTGCTCCCTCCCGGGCCTGACGGGGTTCATGAATGTACGTTGCGCAGGACCCAATCTTCCTTACCGCTTACCGCGGCCAGACCCCACAAGACTGCACCTCGGGCAGGAATTCAACCCTGCTCTAGCGGGTTGCAGGTACAGGGCACCGCTACCTCCCCGTCTAGCACGGCCAAACTTTGTAGACAAAAATGGCGGAGAGAGTGGGATTTGAACCCACGAGGCAGAGAGCTTCTGCCTACTCGCTCTCCAGGCGAGCGCCTTCGACCGGACTCGGCCATCTCTCCACGTCTAGGTCTACAAAGAGATCTCAATTGTATTAAGTTATGGCGGAGAGAGTGGGATTCGAACCCACGAGGCACGTAGATGCCTACTCGCTTTCGAGGCGAGCGCCTTCAACCGGACTCGGCCATCTCTCCCGGATTTTCTATTCATCACTTCCGGTGCGCCGCTCCTGGAAAAATTCTTTCAGCAGCGCCGCGGATTCCACACCCAATACCCCGGCTGTGATCTGTAAACGGTGATTGAGCCGGTCGTCATCGGCCAGCCGGTATAAAGAGCGAACAGCACCGCTTTTGGGATCTTCGGTTCCGTACACCAGGCGGTCGATCCGGGCCAGCACCATGGCCCCGGCACACATAGCGCACGGCTCTAAGGTAACATACAACGTGGTCCCGGATAGGCGCCAGCGGTTTAGGTTTTTGGCAGCAGCGCGAAGGGCGATAAGCTCGGCATGGGCGGTGGGATCGCGCCAGCTTTCGCGGCAGTTAAACGCCTCGGCGACGATGGTGTCGCGGTGCACAACAACAGCCCCCACCGGGACTTCTCCCCAAGCGGCGGCTTCCCGGGCGAGCTCCAGCGCCCGCTCCATATACAGCTCATCCCTAGCGCTTACCACACCCATCACCGCATAACTCACAAAACTTGGCGTCCCTAGGAGGACTCGAACCTCCGGCGGACGGGGATTAGGAATCCCCCGCTCTATCCAACTGAGCTATAGGGACACGAATGGCGCGCCCGGAGGGGTTCGAACCCCCGACCTTCTGATTCGTAGTCAGACACTCTATCCAGCTGAGCTACGGGCGCGCGTATTTTTTATGGCGGAGAGGCCGGGATTCGAACCCGGGGTACAGTTTTAGGCTGTACAATCGCTTAGCAGGCGACCGCCTTCGACCTACTCGGCCACCTCTCCGCATTTAGCTAACTGCTCGCGCAGTAATGGCGGAAGGGGTGGGATTCGAACCCACGGCTCTTACGAGTCACTGGTTTTCAAGACCAGCTCCTTAAACCGCTCGGACACCCTTCCCCGTGGCGTCCCTGAAACGCAAAACACAATTGTGCCATCGCGCTACACGTATAATATAGCACAGGCACCCTGCACTGTCAACCAAAACTGCGGCCGCGGGCTATGGCAGGATTTAGTGTTTTAACCTGATTTATTTGCTGATTTACTTGCAATAATAGGTGTTTAAGCAAAGCTGTTGGCTGACGCGATTAGACCTAAGCAACAGCTTAAATGTTCGCAACAAGTTTTTTGCAGGTAAGGTTAACGATTTAGCGAATCAATACAGCTAAGAGGTGGTAACATGAGGCGTAAGGTACGGGTTAAGCCCAGCAAAGCGGCTTCTGCGCTAGGCATGATCGTAGGCACTGTATTTGTGCTCATCGGTTTAGCGGTTGTAATCCCTAATGTTGGGGCCTTTGGCGTGTTCTGGACTCTAATAGCGGTGGCCATTACCGGCATGAATGCGTTTAACTATTTCTCGAAGGAAGGCATCGCCTCCATGGAAATGGACATAGACAGCAGCGAAGTCAGCATGTCCTCTTCTGACGACTTCGCTGCCCGACTGCGTAAGCTAACCCAGCTTAGAGACGACGGCCTTATCACCGAGGATGAGTTTCAGCAAAAACGTCGCGAGATCTTAGGGGAAAAGTGGTAACCAGTTAAATAAACCACTTCACGAGCTGCTCAAACAAAGGCAGCTCTTTTTCTGCTTTACCTTATTGCCTCGACTCCGCCCAGGTACGGACGCAGCGCCTCCGGTACCAGCACCGAGCCGTCCGCCTGCTGGTAGTTCTCGAGGATAGCCGCCACGGTGCGACCCACAGCCACCCCGGAGCCATTTAGGGTATGCGCGTATTCAGCCCTGGCTTTCGGTGCCGGGCGATAGCGGATACCGGCTCGACGGGCCTGGAAATCGACGAAATTGCTGCAGGAAGAAATCTCCCTGTAGGTATCATAACTAGGCAGCCAGACCTCTAAGTCGTAGGTCTTGGCCGAGCTAAAGCCAAGATCGCCGGTGGAAAGTACCACTTTTCGATAGGGTAATCCCAAAAGCTGCAGCACTTCTTCGGCATCGTTAGTCAGTTTTTCCAGTTCGTCCCAAGAGGTCTCCGGCTTAGAGAACTTTACCAATTCCACTTTGTTAAATTGGTGCTGGCGGATAAGCCCGCGGGTATCCCGTCCGGCTGAACCGGCTTCGGCCCTGAAGCAGGCACTGTAAGCTACATAGTACAGGGGCAGCTTGTCCCCATCGATAATCTCTTCGCGATGAAGATTGGTCACCGGCACCTCGGCGGTGGGAATCAGGTAGTAGTCCAGGCCTTCCAGCTTAAACATGTCCTCCTTGAACTTGGGCAGCTGGCCGGTACCGGTCATGCTGTCGGCGTTACAGATAAAGGGCGGGAAGATCTCGGTATAACCCTGCTTTAGGTGTAGGTCCAACATAAAATTTACACAGGCTCGCTCCAGCCGGGCCCCCAGGCCTTTGTAGAAGGTAAAGCGAGCGCCGGTTACCTTGCCGGCTCGTTCGAAATCAAGGATATCTAGACCGGTGCCAAGGTCCCAATGGGCCTTGGGTTCAAAATCGAAGGTTCGCGGCTCGCCCCAGGTCCGAACCACCATGTTATCGGCATCGGTTTGGCCTTCCGGAACGCTCTCATGAGGAATGTTAGGAATGAACATTAACACCTGGTTCAATTCCTCTTCCGTCTGTCTCACTTGGTCATCCATAGCCTTGATCTGCTCCGACACTTGCCGCATAGAGGTGATGAGATCGTCGGCTGGTTGGCCGGCTTTCTTTAACCGGGCTATTTCCTCCGATTCTTTGTTGCGCCTAGCTTTTAGCTGTTCCACTTCCGCTAAAAGTTGGCGCCGTTTTTCATCTAGCTGCAAAAACTCATCCAAGTTAGCGGTTACATGACGTTTTCGCAGAGCTTCGCGCACCACGTCCGGATTGGCACGCACAAATCTAGCATCTAGCACTGTTGTCCCCCCAAACTTTTTCTTCACCAAACAAAAACCGTCCCTTGAAGGGACGGGCGTACCCGCGATACCACCCCACTTAGCCGGAAGGCTCGCTCTCATGGTGATAACGGTGCCACCGGTGCGGCTCATCACCGCCGGCTCCGGGACGGATTCCCCCGGCTACTGCACCGGCTTGCACCTACCGCCGGCTCTCTACAGCAGCGCCCCGAGGTACTGTTCCCTTCTTGGCCTTAGTATGTGTTTTCATTATACAGAACATGACGAAAAAAGGCAAGAAATTGGCCGCCAATCCCTGCTCCTTAGTTAGGTCCGGCCGGGGTCGGCGGCCTGGCACCCTCAGCCGGCGGATGATAGGGCGCGTGGACAATCGAGATGCTGCTTAGGATCCGTCTTTCCTCTATCAGTTCCCCGTTGTGGTAAGTGCGAATCTCCTCGGCCCGCGGCACCACCACGTGAACCTCGTGGGGCCAGTTAAAACCTATTTCTCGATTAAGGCTGATAAATAACCCGTTTAAGGTTAGTTTTATGCTATCGCGCAAACCTGTACCGGCGGTAAGCGATAATTCACGAGGTCTTGGTCGCGTCCTCTTTCTTAACCAGGCGAACATGGGCATCGCCTCTTTTTCCTTTACCACAGCATATGATCTTTAGCGCTACAACGGACCCTTGAACTGGCACCAGCTGAAAGGCGGCACAATAAACTAAAGATACCATGGAAGCTGATCAAAAAGGAGGGAGCCTTATTGCCTCCGCTGGAGAAAAACTGGTTTTACGTCAATACCCCGGACGCCTTGGCCGATTTGCGGCTACATGCCGGTGAAATTACAGCCCTAATTCCCTTTTGGTTCGGCATCACCGCCCAAGGCGGCCTGGTAGATCAAACCGATCCCGAAGCTTTGGCCGTGGCCCGCACTTTTGGCATCCCTATTTTAGCCATAATCCACAATTTTGCCAGCCCCCAGTTTGGGCCCCTTATTCATCAACTGCTCACTACCCCCACCGCCCGGCAAGCGTTGGAGGAAAACATACTGGCTATGTTGCAGCGCTACCGGTTTGCGGGAGTCAATATCGATTTTGAATTTGTACCCCCGGAAGACCGTCCTTATCTTACCGCTTTTATGACTGAATTGGCAGCCCGACTCTCCCCGTCCGGCTTTTTGGTTACTATTTCTGTTCCGGCGCAGCTTGAAGACAACCCCCGCCACCCTTTTTCCGGTGCCTTTAGCTACCCAGCCTTAGGAGCCGTAAGCGATCAAGTCTATGTCCTGGCCTACGACGAACATTTTGCCCTGCCGGGACCTATCGCCTCCATCGGCTTTGTCCGGCAGGTGCTAACTTACGCCCTGTCGGTGATCCCTATCAGTAGAGTCAAGCTCGGAATGCCGGTTTACGGTTACGACTGGCCCGAAACCGGCGGTATACCTAGAACCTTATCTTATAACCAAGCCATCGCCTTGGCCCAGCGCACCGGCGTCATTGTTCGCTACGATGAACAAGCCCAGGAAGCCACCTTTGAATACTGGCAAAACGGGGTCCGGCATATTGTCTGGTTTGAAAACGCCCGTAGCTTTGCCGCTAAGTGGAATCTGGCTCGCCAGCTCGGCCTGCCGGGAATCGGTGTGTGGCGACTGGGATTAGAAGATCCGGCTGTGTGGGACGTCCTGGCTCAAGTCCCAGACGACTAAAGAAGGTGATGGATATGAGACAGCCCAGGGTTGGTTTGGCCTTAGGTGGCGGCGGCCTGCGCGGTGCCGCTCATGTGGGTGTACTTAAAGTGTTAGAGGCCGCGGGCATAACCATAGAGGCTGTGGTAGGCTCCAGCGGCGGCAGTATGGTGGGTGCCCTGTGGGCAGCGGGCTTAAGTCCGGTGGAAATAGAACACATCTATCGCAACTTACCGGCCAATTTGTTCCCTGCCGCCGTTGGCTACATTAATCTCCTTGTGTATATCCTGCAACGATTGGGCTTGCTGCGGCGCCACGAACTACAGAGCTTATCCCTGCCTAAGGGACTGCTGCGCACTGACTTCTTGCGAGAATTTATCGATCGCCACACCAAAGGACGTGACTTTAACCAACTGTCTGTGCCAGCAGCTTTTTTAGCCTGTGATCTTTTGTCGGGTAAAGAAGTAATCTTTGCTCCGGAAGCAGCTCGCCCTTACTTGTGGCGAGATCAAAACAAACAGCTGTTTTTTTCCGACCCCACCTTGGGCACTGCCGTAGCGGCCAGTTCGGCCATTCCCGGCCTGTTTCTGCCGGTTCGAGTGGCCGGTCGAGAGTTAGTCGACGGCGGTCTGTTAGCCAACGTGCCGGTACAACTTCTGCACGCTTGGGGGGCCAAGCTAATAATCGCCGTCGATCTTGGTTACGCCGTGGAAGACAGCAGCGCCGACACTATGATCCAAGTACTGCTTCAAGCCAGCGACATCATGGGGCAGACCATCAGCGACTTGCGCCTTAAAGACAGCGGTGCCCTGGCGATTCGCCCTCCGGTAGGGACCATGAACCTGTACGATTTTCACCGTATCCCCGAGATTATCGACATTGGCGCTCAAGCCGCAGAGGAGGCCCTGCCTGACATCAGACGGACCCTGCGTAAGCTCGATCCCTTTCTTCCCCCTTGGGCCTGGCCGCTCGCCGACAATTGTGGGCGCGAATAGCCTTCCCTAATCCCCTAGGCACACTAGGCACAAACTCAGGCGCTGGGGCGTATTCCCCAGCGCCAGTATTTTCCAGGTGCCTGGCACCTGGAAAACTAGGTGCCTGGCACCCTACATGGTATAGGTGCCATCGGGGCTTTCGATTACTTGCAGGACTTTTTCTTCGTCGCCGGTCTCGGCGTTGTAGTAGATAAGGAAGGTTTGGTCATTAGCTTTCCCTTTGACTTCCCAGACGTAGCGTTCGCTGGCATCGCTCATGGGGATAATAGCCGGCCGGATGCGATCGATGGTTAGGCGGGCGGCGGCTTTATCCCGAGCCTGGTCACCGCTAAACTTGGCCCGGGGTAAATCACGGTGCCGATGGGCGGTAAGATAGCCCCGAGCGTCAACAGCCAGCACTTCCCCGTTGTCCAAAGCTACGGTAACTTTGACAAAATCAGGGTAGGCCACGGCGTCTCCCTGTTGCCAAACTTGAGTCACCATTAAGGTTTGGGGATGGCGCAGCGATCCAGTGGTGATCATGTTGTTGTAGCCCACAGCCCGAATGAAGTCTTCTGCTTTTTGGACCGCCGTGCCAATATCCAGCGCGGCCTTTCCGGGCGGTCGGGGGTTAAACAGGTGAATTATGTGGCCGCCGGTTTGGCTCACATCCACCACAATGTCCGCTCCCGGTTGATTGCCCTCGGCCCTTAAGGTTAAGGAATAGGCCGGGATGTTTCCGCTCACCCGTCTGGACGTGGCCACTCGGTACGTGGGCTTCCCTGTGGTTACATGTTTATTGACGAAGTCCTCAGCTATCCGCCCGGCTCGCTCAATGGTGATGTTGTCGCCGGTAACAGCCCGCGGTTTGATATTCTCTACGTGTTCTGAGAACGGCCCGTCATAGGTGATAGCCGGTACTTCATCTTTGAGATGACTGTCTACTTTGGCCAGACTGGCGGCTATGCTTCCTGACGGGGCCACCTTTTCTCCTTTGGCCCCCACGGTCACCCCTTTCGTTCCCCAAGTAGGCTGGGACTGGATGCCGCCGATCATGGATTGCAGTTCGCGGTTGAGTTTATCGGTTTCCTTCGACAGCAGGGCCAAGGTCTCTTGTTCTTTCTCGTCCAGCATCGCTCCCTGGGCCAACTTCCGGGCCAGGGTATAAGAGTAGTCCCCCACTTGGGCTAAGTATTTTTGTACCGCCGTCAAATTGAACCGTCCCAGCGGCAGTTGACCTAGTGAAGACCGGGCGCTTTCGGCCTCATGCCAGGCACTGGCCAACGTGAGCACCCCCTGGCCGGAATCTTGCATCACTTGCCCTTTGGCCAACAAGCTGTTTAAGTTTTGCACATGGCTGACCATGGAAAACAGGGCCCGCTGGTAACCTGCCTCCAGCGAGTTTCGAGCCCGGACGTTTTCTTGGTTATAATTCCAGAAGAAAACCCCTGCTACCAGCAGCAGGACCGCTGCCCCCACCGATAGCCATCGCCGGTCACGCACTTTCATCCCTCCTAGAGCCCAAATACGTGGCGCCCGATGGTGGTGATAATATTACGGGTCCAAATCCAAGGGCTGACATCTTTGGCCGGATTCCAAAAAAAGAGGGCACCGTAAGTAGGATCCCAGCCGTCCAATGCCGCTTGAGCTGCCATCAGGTGGTCGTTATTGGGCGGCAGACTCCACATAATGCCATTGGAAACTGATTCGAAGGCATCCGGTTCGTAAATCACCCCGGACACCGAAGGCGGAAACTTCGGGCTCTTTACCCGGTTGAGAATCACCGCCGCAACCCCTACCTGTCCCACATAGGGCTCACTGTGGGCCTCGCCTGATACCACCCGTGACAGCAGCCACAGATCATCGTAGGTGGGATAACCCATTTCCGGGGCATAAGCACCGGCAGCGCTAGCTTCAGCCGCAGGCAGCCAGCCGGGATCTTTTTTTGTTTTGAATCCTACCACCACAACCACCAGGGTCAAAAGTGCCGCCGAGATCAGTAGCCACCACTTTCGTGCCATTTCACCTATCCTCCTGTCATATTGGGTTAACGGCTTTTAGGCGCGTATCTTTAGCATGTTCGTCTATTGCCGGCCTTATGCGCTGGAGGAGGTTCACCTTCGGAGGGATCTGAATATAGTGGAGTAGTTGGGGCCAATATTGGCTACCCTCTCTCCACAATTGGGAGGTGAACTCATGGAAAGCTACCTTGCCGCTGTACGCCGGGCCTGGTCCCGTTGTTTTGGCTTACCTAACGTGGTCGGGGTAGGTTTAGGTTTCAAAGAAAAAGCTCAAGCTCGTACCGATCAACCGGCGGTAGTGGTGTTTGTCAGCAAGAAACTTCCTCAAGAAGAACTGACGGCACAGGAGCTAGTTCCTCGTAAAGTAGCCGGGGTGGAAACCGATGTGGTTGAAATCGGTGAAGTCCGTCTGCTCACAAGAACCGGGCGGGTGCGCCCGGCTCCGCCGGGAGTAAGTATCGGTCATCCCAAGATTACCGCCGGCACCTTCGGCGCGCTAGTCAAAGATGCCGATACTGGAGAGCCCCTGATCCTGTCCAACAACCACATTTTGGCCAACTCTTCTAATGGACGCGACGGCCGATCTAAAGTGGGCGATCCTATCCTTCAACCGGGGGTCTACGACGGTGGCAAAAGTGAAGACACCATCGCCCATCTGCTGCGTTTTGTACCGGTGGCCACCGAATACCAAAAGTCTAGCTGTCCCATCAGTCGACGAGTGAGCTCTATCGGCAACACTATGCTGACGGCGATTAAGCCTGATTATCGGCTCCAATTTGTCAAGCTAAGTAATGCTTCTAATCTGGTGGATTGCGCCGTGGCCAAGCCCATTTCCCCGGGGCTGGTAACGTCCGAAATCATGGAATTGGGGCTGATTCGGGGCGTAGCTGATGCTAAACTAGGCGACAGGTTGCGAAAAAGCGGGCGCACCAGCGGGCTGACCACCGGCCCTGTGACTGCCTTGGCGGCAACGCTGCGCATTGAAATGCATTCCGGGGTCTACGCCCTGTTTCGTGATCAGATCGTGGCGACCCTAAATAGTCAGGGCGGTGACAGCGGTTCGCTAGTGGTAAATGAGAACAACGAAGCGGTGGGTTTGCTGTTTGCCGGTTCCGACCGTGCTACCATTGTTAATCGCATCCAAAATGTTATGGAAGAACTCCGTGTTACTTTTTAATTGAAAGGAGGCCCGGTAGTGGTGAACGATACTATTCTAGGGCCATTTACTATTTTGCCCGCCCGACCTAACTTGCCCCAGGGCCCCGATCCTGCATCGCCGGTTACAGCCGATCCACCTTCTTCTCCCCCTAGGCCAAAAGCTAATCCATTTATCTTATTTCTAATCCTGATTCTGCTGCTAGCTTCTCAAGGGTTGCTGGCTGTTAAGCAGAATGCTAAATTGAACCAACAAGATGAACCCAGCATAAGCTAAAACAAACACGGGTGTTGTAAAGAGAGGTGAACCTTGTGGCTTTATTACCCCTTACTGCTCAGGACACCCAACTGTTATCACTGTTGAAACCTTACCTAACGCTCAAAGGGCAAACCTTGGTGGACGGAATGCTTACTCTGGCCTGGCTCAGTAACCGAGAGCTTCGGACTGAGCTTTCGCCGGTGCCGGTCCTACAACTGTTAGGCTTGCTGCAGACCAGATCCAAACTGCAAGCAGAACGAGCGCGCGCCCAGGCGTTAGGTTTAGTCAAGGAGGGACAATACATGCCCCAGCCGCTGGATTCCAAAGACGTTTCTTTGATCTTAGCCATTAGACCGTTTCTATCGGAGAAGAGTCAAACCTTAGTTGATACTCTGGTCAACCTGCTCTCGGTCATCAGCGCGCCACCGGAACGAAAAATAGATCCGGAAGCCTTGGCCAACCTGATCAACCTGATTGCTCAAGCCAATGCGCCTCAAGCCAAAGATGACCTGGCTAGCAAAGATCCGCTCCCCACAGCCGGTTCTTCGTGGCCAATGGTGCCGGATCCGGGTTTCGGTAGCGATCCGTTTCCGGCGAACACCACTGATTCGGCCTGATCCAGCCCGGCCAGCCGGTACTGCTACCTGGTTGCCAACCCCGCGCCAGGCGGGGTTTTCTCTCTTCGATTAGGTCTCTTTTGCCCCAATGGGAATACCATGTACAAAAAAGGTTTGGGGGTGTAAACCGATGTTTAACCTGGGAGCCCTAATGGAGCAGCTCCAACAAGAACTCGACGCCCTGCAGAAACGTCTGCAAAGTACCACCTACGAAGGGGCTGCTCGCGACGGCCAAGTCCGGGCTTGGGCCAACGGGCTGCAATTGTTGATAGCGTTGGAGGTGAGCCCCGGCCTAACCCCGGCTGCTAGCGCCGATGATATCGTTAAGGCCTGTAACGCCGCCCTGCGCCAAGCCCGTGAGTCCCTAAACCAGGAATTAGCCCGTCTAACCGGAGGTGGCATCGATTTTAGCAGCGACAATAATTGGCTTTAGGGGGTTATCGCGTGCCTAACGACAAAGAAGCCGCCACTGTCCCGGCTGAAGATAATTTTGGGCAAATACTCAGTCTGCTGGCCAAGCAGAAACAGCTTAGCCCGCCGCTGTTTCTAGCTGCCCTTAGCCTCACCAACCTGCTCGGTATTGTCAATTACCTAAACAGCATCGAAGGGTCACCGTTGTCCGGCACTGCCAGCCGCAGCGGTCCGGAAAAACAGGCCCTAACCAACACGCTGTTGTCATTGCTGGCGTCGGAAGGGTCGGGGGACAAAAAAGAAGCCCTGCTGACTGGACTCATGGGCGCTTTGGGCGGCAGCGGCAGCGGAAAGAAGCTGGACCCGGCAGCCCTGTTAAGCTTGGCCGGTTCTTTGGCTGGACAAATGGAGAAAAGCCCGGCGGCACCGGCCCAGTATGCAACCGACCAAGCAAGTTCCAGCAAGGGGCCCCAAGGGGAAGTCCGGGAACTGAACGCACGCAGGGGGTAGGCTAAGCCTACCCCCTGCTTGTTACCGGATAAAGAAAAGTTGTTTGTTAGAAATGATCGCCAAGGAGCAGCAGAATCAAAACCAAGAAAATTATAAACGCCCACCGGTTTTGACCTCCGAAACCAAAGCCTCCTTGCATTTCCGCCACACTAAGCCCTCCTTTCCCAACGGACAAGATCGCACCCTGGGGTTCTGGTTCTGAAGACTCGGCGGCCGTCACCTATTCTCCCGCTGCGAGGAACCATAGCTGCGAGTCTCCTGATTGCTATCTTATGAGCTCACCCCGCGAGGTGTTACTTTTTTGCCTTTGATTTAAGTCTGCTTGCTGCTCCTGCCGGTAAGGGTATCTTGGCTGCCACTGGATGTAAAAACACGCTATCCTCCCCTTTAAGGGGGGGGGATAGAAGGCTGTGCTTAGCCGTCGCCAAGGAGCAGCAGAATCAGGACTAGGAAGGTAATAAAAGCTATGCGGTTGTTGCCGAACCAGCCACCGCCAGAACCGCCGCGCTGGACTTCTGTCATCTAGGATCCACCCTTTCCGTAGTGAATTAGCCCTGGTCCGTTTATTCTATGACCGTAAGCGGTGAAATGTTCCTCGCTAGCCCTTGGAGGCTGTCGAGCGGTATAGTATAATGGCAAAGAGACTAATTACTTTCATCTAGGCAGGGGGCAGTAGTCCATTGCAAACAGGTAAACTCTCAGCCGAACTTCTACAGCAAGTGGTTTTCCCTTATCTGGGCGCTAAGCGTCCGGACGTACTGGTAAACCCGGGGATAGGGCAAGATTGCGGTGTAGTGGATTTGGGAGGTAAACTGGCCATACTATCCGCCGACCCCATCACCACGACTGGACATAACTTAGGTTATCTGGCCGTACATATTTCTGCCAATGACGTGGCTGCCACTGGGGCCGAACCGGTGGGTTTGCTGTTGACATTGCTCCTACCGCCCGGCACATCCACAGCTACAGTGGAAGCAATTATGCAGCAAGTTCATGCCGCCGCTACCAGTCTGGGGATGGCGGTATTGGGGGGGCATACCGAGTTCACCGCCGCTGTAACTCAGCCCCTGGCCGCCATGACAGCTGTGGGGAAAGCTAGCAACGGCCATTATGTTACCGCTGCCGGCGGCCAGCCGGGAAATGCCCTGATCCTAACCAAGAGTGCAGCCTGCGAAGGTACGGCCATTTTGGCCGCCGATCTGGCTGCTAAGCTGGAGCCGCGCCTGGGCTCGGCCCTGCTCCAGCGGGCCCGGGACTTTATCCATCACGTTAGCGTGGTGCCGGAAGCGAGGATCGCAGTTGCACTGGCCACCGCCATGCATGACGTAACTGAAGGCGGTGTGCTGGGAGCAGCGTTCGAATTGGCCCATGCCTCCGGCTGCGGCTTGGCACTGTGGGCCGATAAAGTACCCATAGCCGAAGAAACAGCAGCTATTTGCCGGGTGCTGGACCTGGATCCGTTGGGGCTCATCGGCAGCGGCTCGCTCCTTGTTGCCACTTCTACTCCGGACCAACTGATAAGCGCCCTGACCACAGCCGGCATACCGGCGGCCTCCATCGGCCAGCTATTGCCGAAAGAAGAAGGACAGTGGCTTAAGCTGGGCCAGGAGCGCCAACCCTTGGTAGTGCCGGACAGAGATGAGCTGTACAAGGTGCTGTAAAAAGGTGGGCTTAAGATTCCTCGTTTCACTCGGAATGACAACTTTGTTAGGGCCTTAAT
>DURJ01000061.1 GCA_012837285.1 Bacillota bacterium | reverse complement strand
GTGGCGGCGTCGGGATCGGGAAAGCCATCAATGGCGGTTTCGGCCTGGTGCTGGACGGCAGCCAACGGGTGGATGATATTATCAAGTCGGCCCTGCTGTGGGACGTAATGGGTGGAGTGGCCCGAAGATCCTGGGCCAGAAATCCCAATTCCATCGAGACCGTAGCTGAGTTCAATCGGAGGTACGTGGGGCGGGGGCATATTACGCTTCCTTTTATAGCTGACGACGAGCTGGTGGATCAACTGGTGGACAAGGCACTGCGATAATGTTAGATGACAGATGCTAAAGAGAGGTGAAGCTATGCAGCAGTCTCAGCAGGCCATCCTAATTACGAATATCGGTCTGTTAGCAACCCCTGAAGGCACAAGCGCCTCCCAGGGCCAGGACCAAGGAAAAGTCCGGCTACTTGAAGATGCCTATATTAAGATTAAGGACGGCGTCATTGCCGAAATCGGCTCCAATCAGGATTTGGCCAAGGACGATACAGCCAATTACCATGTGCTGGATGCCCAAGGCTCCCTAGTCACGCCGGGGCTGGTGGATCCCCATACCCATCTAGTGTTTGCCGGCTGGAGACAAAAAGAATTAGCACTCAAACTAAAAGGTATGAGCTACCTGGATATACTGCAAATGGGCGGGGGCATCCTGGACACAGTAAGAAATACCAGAGCCGCCAGCCACCAGGAGCTGGAAGCTTTGGCCCTAACATCCCTGGACCGGATGGTAGCCCATGGCACCACCACCTGCGAAGTCAAGAGCGGATACGGCCTGGATTTGCCCAGCGAAATCAAATCCCTTCAGGTGATCCAAGAACTGAACAAGAAGCACCCGGTAGACCTGGTACCCACCTTTATGGGGGCCCATGCTGTACCGCCGGAGTACAAAGACAAGGTGGCTGACTACGTGCGCGTGGTCAATGAAGAAATGATACCGGAGGTGGCCAGGCTAAAGCTGGCTGAGTTCAACGACGTGTTTTGCGAACAAGGGGTTTTTGACCTGGAGCAGTCCCGGGAAATCCTAGAGTGCGGTCAGAAGTACGGCTTAACGCCCAAGGCCCATGCCGAAGAACTAACTGCCTTAGGCGGCGCTAGCATGGCGGCTCAGGTGGGGGCTATTTCAGCTGAGCACCTTATCCATGCTACCGATCAGGGCATTGAAGATATGAGTCAAAGCGGGACGATCGCCGTGCTGCTACCGGCTACATCTCTTAATTTAGGGGCTAAATTTGCCCGGGCTCGGGATATGATTGCGGCTGGAGTCCCAGTGGCCTTAGCCACCGATTTTAACCCTGGCTCTTGCCCCACAGAGTCGTTGCAGCTCATTATGAACCTGGCCTGCATGAAGTATAAACTGACACCGGAGGAAGTCCTCACGGCTGTGACCCTCAATGCTGCTGCTGCCATTAACAGAGCGGACTCGATCGGCACCCTTGAGCCCGGCAAACAGGCTGACGTGGTGCTGTGGGATGCCCCTGATCTAGATTTCATCATGTACCGTTTCGGCACAAACCTTGTCAAGACTGTAGTGAAAAAGGGCCAAGTGTTCACTATCCCAAAAAAATTGGAACCTGTCTTGAGCTGTAATAGCCCCGGGGGCAAATAGGGTTGTTGAAAAGCCTTTTTTGTCATCGTAGGCGATCGTGAAGGACCTTTAAATTTCATCCTGCCTGTCCAGCCTGCCCAGAGCGAAGCGTGGGGAGCGAAGCGGAGGTAGCGATAGCGAAGGATCGATCCAATGGATCGCTTTTCATTTCCATTATTTGTCCCATATCCGTTTCCAGTAAATAATGTTTGATTAAGAAGCGAGGAGCGAACATACATGGCACGTTTAGTTGAATGTGTACCTAATTTCAGTGAGGGACGGCGGCCAGAGGTAATCGAGGCCATTTTAGCTGAGATCCGTCAGACGACTGGAGTGCGGCTGCTGGATGCTTTGCCTGATGCCAGCCACAATCGTACCGTGGTCACCTTTGTGGGTGAACCGGAGGCGGCCAAGCAGGCGGCTTTTAAAGCCTGTGCTAAGGCGGCTGAGTTAATTGATATGAATAAGCACCAGGGGGAACATCCCCGCATTGGGGCTACTGACGTAATTCCCTTTACCCCACTGGCTGAAGCTACCATGGCCGAGTGTGTGGATTTAGCCCGAGATTTAGGGCAAGAAATAGCGGAGAAATTGGGGATCCCGGTTTATTTATACGAACAGGCTTCTACCGGGCCCCACTTAACAACGCTGCCCCAGATTCGAGCTGGCCAATATGAAGGGCTAAAAGAAGCTATCAAGACCCCAGAGCGCTGGCCGGATTTTGGCCCCCATGAGACTCATCCTACCGCCGGTGCCACTGCCGTGGGCGCCAGGGAGTTTCTCATTGCTTTTAACGTTAATCTTGATACTGCTGACGTAACCATTGCCAAGAGCATCGCCAAAGCCATCCGCGAATCTAGCGGCGGCTATAAGAATGTAAAGGCGCTGGGGATCATGATCGAAGAGCGCAATCTGGCCCAAGTGACTATCAACATGTGCAATTACAGAACCACACCTTTGCACCGAGTCTTTGAGACGATCAAAAACGAAGCGGCCCGCCACGGGGCAAACATAGTGGGCAGTGAGATTATCGGGCTCACGCCTATGCAGGCCTTGGTGGATGCCGCCGCCTTTTACCTGCGCTTGGAGGACTTTCAGCTGGAACAGATCATCGAGACCAGGCTGTGGGAATAGTAGGGACCGACCCCTGTGTCGGCCCGCTTTGGGTATATGTTAAGACGACAGGTCTTGGCGGTTGCCGGGCCCATCCTCACGCTCCGCGGCGCCCGCCAGAACGACCGAGCTTGGCTCACTCGGGCCGCCTCTGAACTCGCCCTAACGGGCTCAGACATGCATCGGCGGTTTTCCCTAGTTCGCCTCGCTCTTTTAATTGGGGCTAAAGCTACGCGTTGAGGATGGGTCCGGCAACCATCAGTATCCCGATGGCCTGACAGGGGGAACTAGGCTTGGTGTAGGGACCGACCCCTGTGTCGGTCCGTTCCTAGGCATACCATGACCACAAAGGAGATTAGCAAATGCTTAATTTAACGGTGAATGATTTCCTGAAGCAGCTGGCTTCCGCTGCTCCGGCTCCCGGCGGCGGCAGTGCTTCCGCCCTAACTGGAGCGCTGGCAGCTGCGCTGGTTAACATGGTGGCTAACCTTACTCAGGGGAAAGAAAAGTTTGCCGCTGACGAAGAATACATGTCTCAGTTAATCCAAGCTGCCGCTGTTGTGCGCCGGCAACTGGCCGAGCTTATGGAAGAAGATACTTTGGCTTTTCAACAGGTAATGGCGGCTTTCAAGCTACCCCGGGAGACAGCTGCCGAGAAAGAGCATCGTCAAGCCCGGATTCAAGCCACCATGATCCATGCCGCCCAGGTGCCGCTAAAAACAGCGGAGACAGCTTTGAGAGTGCTGGAGCTGTCTCAAATAGCAGCCGAAAAGGGGAATCCGTCTGCCGTAAGTGATGCCGGCGTGGCGGCACTGCTGGCGCAGGCGGCGGTGGAAGGAGCAGCCCTGAATGTAAAGATCAACCTGGGCTCGATTAAAGATCAAGCGGCTAAATCTGATCTGGCTGAGCACATAGATCAGATAGCGCAAACGGCCCGCTGCTTAGCTAACGATGTGTTGGCAGCCGTGGAAAACAAGATCGACGGCCAATAAACAAGGTTATTGACCGGGACTTCAAGAAGCGAGAACCGGAACAAGGCCTGGCATCACTTAGATGGTGCCAGGCCTTTATCATCAGCTTCAGGCTGGTTTGCGGACTGGCCGGGCCGGACGGGTCTAAGGCTAGTGTCAGGGACGGGGGTCAGTTTATCTGTTGCCAAGGGTAGCTGCGTGTAGTATGTTAGAAGAACACAGACTGAGAAAGAGGGGAATGACCATGCGCGAAATCCAGGCGGCGTCTATCACTAAGGTGGTTCGAGATCTATTTGTTTCGGCCAATTACTTTATCCCCTCAGATATTTTAGCAGCGCTAAAGCAGCAGCAAGAGACAGAACTGTCCCAGTTTGGCCAGATGGTGCTGGATCAGATAATCGAAAACGACCGCTTGGCGGCGGCCAAGAAAATGCCTATTTGTCAGGATACAGGGATGGCCGTGGTCTTTGTGGATTACGGTCAAGATGTCCATGTAGTGGGTGGCAGCTTTGAACAGGCGGTGGAAGAAGGGGTGCGCCAGGCGTACACCGAGGGTTACTTGCGTAAATCAGTGGTGTCCGACCCGCTCTTTGCCCGCACTAATACAAAAGACAATACCCCGGCGGTGATTCATGTGCGCATAGTGCCGGGAGAGAACTTGCGCTTTCTGGTGACACCCAAAGGGTTCGGCAGCGAGAATATGAGTGCGCTCAAGCTGCTCACTCCGGCGGCGGGGGTGGACGGAGTCAAACAGTTTGTTCTCGATACGGTGCGCCAAGCCGGCCCCAATCCCTGTCCCCCGATCATAGTGGGTATCGGCATTGGCGGTACCATGGATAAAGTGGCCGAGTTGGCCAAGCGGGCTACTTTAAGGCCTGTGGGTAGCCGTAACTTAGACCGGCGGTATGCTGATTTAGAACAGGAACTCTTGGCTGAAATTAACGAAACCGGAATCGGACCGGCCGGGCTGGGTGGTTCCACCACTGCCCTGGCGGTAAACATTGAATGGTACCCCACCCATATTGCCGGGCTGCCGGTGGCGGTAAACATTGTCTGCCATGCTTGCCGGCGGCAGGAAGCAGTTCTCTAACCGGAGGTGAGCTAATATGGATAAACACCGGTTGCAACCGCCGGTTACCGCAGAAGAGGTGCGGCGCCTTAAAGCCGGGGATGTAGTTACCATAACCGGACCAATATATACCGCTCGCGACGCGGCTCATAAGCGGCTGATTGAGACTCTGAGGGCCGGTAAACCGCTCCCTTTTGACCTTCAGGGACAGGTAATCTACTATGTGGGCCCCACCCCGGCCCAGCCGGGACAGGTTTCAGGTTCAGCCGGACCCACCACCAGTGGGCGCATGGATCCGTACACACCGGCACTCTTGGAGCAGGGGCTCAAGGTGATGATCGGCAAAGGACGGCGGTCACCGGAGGTGATCGCTGCCATGAAGGAGTTTGGCGTCGTTTACCTGGGCCTGGTGGGCGGCACGGCAGCACTGGTGGCTCAGGCCATCAAAAGAGTCGACGTAGTTGCCTACGCCGACTTAGGCGCGGAAGCTATTCATCGCTTTTACGTTGAAGATCTAGCCACAATGGTTCTCATCGATAGCAGAGGACGCGATCTTTATGAAACAGAGCCGGCTAAATACGCTTTTTCCCCGACCTAATGCAGGTCGGGTTTTTTGGGAACTTTTTGCCAGAACACTCGTCTATGTACTATAGAAGGAAAAAATCAGGAGGTGAATTCCTGATCCTGACTTTCAATAATCAAGGGGGAAGAGAAATGCGAAAACGCTTAAGTTTACTGTTGGCCGTGTTGTTAATAGTTACGGCTTCTTTACCGGCGCTGGCTGCCCCGGCACCGAAGATTAATCTGGAGCAGGCGGTGAAGATCGCCAAGGCGGCTTTTCCTGTACCGGAGGCACTGACCGAATTCGAATCCAGCTATAGCGCCTACAGTGACAAACCGCGCTGGAATCTTGACTGGAATGCTCCTTCCGGTAGCGCTATCCGTGGTAGTCTTACTGTAGCTGTGGATGCCAATAGCGGTGACATCTTAAACATGTATAGTTGGCAAGATGATAAAACTCCTAAGGCAGCCTTACCCAAATACAGTCGGGCCGAGGCAGAAAAGTTAGCACGGGAGCTGGCAGCCAACATTCAACCTCGGTTTGCCGAAACGCGTTTGGTTGAGTTCCCAGACGACGAGCGGTTTTGGGGCGGCCCTGTTTCCAGCCACAACTTTCAGTTCCAGCGGATAGTAAACGGCTATCCTTATAATAACAATGGTATCAGTGTGGAAGTGGATGCCAATACCTTCGAAGTAACGTCATACCGTTTCAATTGGGATACAGATATTGATTTTCCACAGCCGGATAAACTAATCAGCCCCGAAGAAGCGGAAGAAGCATTTTTGACCAAGGGGGCTCCACGTCTCATCTATTTTCGGCCCCGTCCTGAGGACAACAAGGAACGGCCCATAAAGCTGGTATACGACCTTGGTCGGACCACCGCCTATGTAGTGGATGCTAAGACCGGCGAAGTGAAACTGCACGACTATTGGTATGGGATCGATGGAATGGGTGGTATGGCCAAGAATGCTGAGCGGACAGCGGCAGCGGACGAACTGTCCCCGGCCGAGCAAGCGGAGGTTGAAGACATAGCTGGCCTGCTTACCCAAGAACAAGCCATCACCAAGGTGAAGGCTATGTTTAAGATTTCCAGCCAAATGAAGCTGGAACATGCTCGCTTAAGCAAAAGTTGGGAATATCCCCTGCAGCGTCAGTGGTCTTTCTCCTGGAATATAACCGCCAAGGATAAGGGCGGCGAGAGCATAAGTGCCAGTGTGGACGCCCGTACCGGGGATGTGCTTCAGTATTATTATTATCGCTGGTCCGAGGACGGCGGTAAGAAGCCTCCGATTAAATACAACAAAGATCAGCTCCAACAGATAGCGGCTGATTTTATTACCAAATATCAACCAGAACGTTTTGCCGAGTGCAAGCCGGAGGAGACGGAGCGGTCCGATTTCATTCCTTTACGCGAACAGGAACAACGCTCGTACTCCTTTAATTGGGTCCGCTATGTTGACGATATCCCGTTTCCGCAGCAAGGCTTCCGGGTAGAGATAAGTGCAGAAACAGGGGAAATAACTTCATACAACCTGGCCTGGTCCGAACCTGAATTTCCTGCTGCCGATGGTATCTTGGAGCAGGAATCTGCTAACCAGGCAGTATTTGACCGGGCTCCGCTGGTTATAGAGTACCTACCTGTACCCCGAGTAGAACCGGGCAGTTCCGACGAAGAGAAGACCAAGGTCGGCCTATTCTACCATGTTCAGTCCCGTCATATCCCCGGTCAGATGATAGACGCTCAAACCGGAGCTTTCTTGGACTATGAAGGTAATCCGGTACCTGATCGGGACAAAGCAATCTTTACTGACCTGGAGGGTCACCCCGCTGCCGATGCGGTGGCATTGCTGGTGTCCAAAGACATTGTCCAAGGCGCTCCTGATGGACTGTTTCATCCTGACGACAATATCACCCAGCCGGCGTACTTAGTGATGCTCCTTCGCAGCACGGGCTACCAGCCGCGGGGCGAGGTTGCAGACGGTCCGTGGTACAAACAGTACGAAGACCAGGCCCGCCGCCGTGGCATCTTAAAGGACGAAGACAAGATTAATCCTGTGGCTGCTATTACCCGTGAGCAGGCTGCAGTGTGGACGGTGCGGGCTTTGGATCAGGATCGGGTGGCTGCTTTGGAAGGCATTTGGAATGTACCGGCCAAGGACGCGGCCGGCATCAAATATCCGGGCCACGTGGCCTTGTATCTAGGGCAGGACCTGGATCCCGACCGGCAGGATGATTTCCGACCGGCGGCTCCTCTTACCAGAGCCCAGGCGGCCCAAGGCATGGTTCTGTTCCTCAGCCAAGAGCGGTATTACTAGACGCCGCACACGTCAGCGGTAGGGGAGGGTCAAGGGGATGGGGTTGTGGACACACCACACACCAAGCTTGCTGGCCCATCCTCACGCTTCGCGGCGCCCGCCAGAACCACCGAGCTGGCTTACTCGGGCCGCCTCTGAACTCGCCCCTTGGGGCTCGACTTGCCCATCTACAAGATGGGGACAATGCATCGGCGGTTTTCCCTCGCTCGCCTCGCTCTTTTGAATGAGGGCTAAGCTCCGCTTTGATGATGGGCCTTGCAATCATACTCTTTCTGTGGCCGGGCTCTGTCCCGGCCCGTGTTTATTCTCCAATTGATAAACCCAAGCGATCACTTCGGCTACCAAGTGGTAGAGCTCAGTTGGGATCTCTTCTTCTAGTCCTAGCCCGGCCAGTGTCAAGGCCAGGGGGGCGTTTTTGTAGATGGGTACGCCGGCTTCCTCGGCCCGCTCCAAAATTCGGTCGGCTATGAGGCCTTTGCCGCTGGCCACTACCCGGGGCGCCTGGTCTTTATCCGGATCGTAAGCTAAGGCAGCGGCCACAGGGCGTTCTTTTCTCATTGCAGGACACCTCCCCCTACTGACAGCAGCGGTTGAACCAGCATCAAGCGGTGTTGGGATACCGCTTTTTCCCTCGCTACGTCTCATTCTTTTAATGGCGGTCGCAGAGCTTCGCTTAAGGACAATCACTTAAGCCGGACCTATAGCCGAACCAGACAGGGGACACGCATAAGGCCAGGTTGTTTCTGTCCGCAATACTGGCCTACTGGGTTGGTGGATTTAGACCAGTGCATCCAGGGGCTGGTAATTTTCCGGTCCGGGCGGCTTGATCAGCTCGGCGATGCTGGTAATCTTTTTCTCGGCGGTGGTAAGGGCTGCCAGTTCCCAGCCCATGGTGTGAAAACGGTTTTTGAGTGCCGGCTGGGCAGCCTGGGCCAGGCGCAGGAAAGAACTATCTTCGGCTAAGATCCTAGCTGCCAGGTTTCGGCCCTGGATGAAGAGCAGGATCCACACTTGGCCCCAGGCAGCGGTTAAAAGGCGTATTACCAGTGACCGGGGCCAGTTATCTGGGGACCGGCTTTTTTGACCCTGGTAGCGGTAGATAACAAAGACTTCTCCTTCACTTTGTCCGGCTAGAAAGGTTAAGATCCGCACTGCTTCTTGATCCGGATACAGCGGCCAGGTGCGGTTTATAACCTCTTGTCCTTTCGGGGTTGCATCCGGACGGCGCAAGAGATATTTGAGGGCAGCCTCAACTTTCTCCGGGTGATCTTTCAAGGCCAGGCTGTGCAAGAAAGCACGGCTGGCCCAGAATGCAGGCCGTTCTTTTGCCGGCACAGCTTGGGCCGCGTTGACAAATTCCTGCACCAACTTCTGACTTAGCGGCAGACGCCAGCGCAGCAGCTGTTGCACCGCTGTTTCACCCTCGTCGTTGGGCTTAAGGCCAAGTGCTTCAAGCAGCAACTTGGCATCCAAGTCCGGTTCAAACTTGGTGGGCAAGAGCTTTACTTGGATTCTGTCCGGCTCCACTTTTTGCACCTGAACCCAGAAAAGGCCAGTCTCTGAAGGCAATGCTCCACTAGCAGAATATGTGCGTCCGGCCAGGTGCAGAGTAGCTGTGCCGTCGCCGGCAGCCATTAGCCTGGCCGGTAGCACTTGACCGGGCTGCAGAGGCAGTTCGCTATCAGGAGGCATAAGCTCAGGGGACGGAAGGATAGGAACAAAGTTAAGATACATAATTTCATCACCCATTTTTATCCTTGCTATACTTATCGGCAATTATGTGCATTTAACAAAACCTACAACTTGGTGACACTAGATATCGTATTATTCTAAGGGATCGGCCTCTCCATTCACGCCTGGGCTCTGTCCTGAACATAAAAGGCAAAACCATGGTGTAAGGCCGGGCTCTGTCCCAGCCCACAAGTGTGCGATTCTGTGAGCAATGCAGCGCTGCCCGTAGCACGGCAAATGAACAGATTACCCGTCATTTTGAAGGAGCAAAGTGACAACGAAGAAGAGTTTTTATGGCACGGTGTGAAGGGGCACTTGTTACCCCTGAATAGACACTTATGGATATTATGTGAATGAAGTGAGTGATCCCGAGCTCTTGCGCATCAAGGCGGAAGCAAGTATAATATAGACAGCGCGTCACGGGCGTGCTTTCGGTTTTAACCTAAATAAAAGCCGATGTAGCTCAGGGGTAGAGCAGTGCATTCGTAATGCACCGGTCGGGGGTTCAAATCCCTTCATCGGCTCCAGCAGAAAAGCTAGACCCCGCAACGGTTTGCGGGGTTTTTGCTTTGGCCCGATATGATGCTGAAGATGCGTTTCGGTGCCCAAACGGTGCCCAAACGGTGCCCAAATTTTATTTTAGCTTGTTGCCAGTACAAGCCACCCAATAAGATCCTGGGGTATGGATAGCTTTTCTTCTGGGCTGCCTCAGTTCCGATTGAAGGTCCCGACCCTTTTTATTCACATCCCCCAGGGCCTTGTTGAGAGGTTGAACAATAAAGCAGACCGGCAACGCCAGGTTTATACCGATCCTAAAATTCTGGCAGGAAATTGAGTACAAGAAGGTACGGGCTGCAATTCAAAGGGCTATTGATCAGCGGAGAAAAGGAACTGAGTTTCGGCCAAATCCTCTAGTTGGGCGGAAGGTTTTGGCCCCTCGAGGTGGAATTCAATTAGTATCAGAAACGAAATGGGGGATGGCCGATGCTAAGACGAGCTGAGGACATGAGGTCGGAAATAGGCACGAATTTACGCGGCGGCCAAGGGCAGGTGGAAATGACTCATATTCTGGAAAGCAGCCAGAACGAGTTCAATGACAAAGGCCGGGTGTTTGCTAGAATAACCCTTCCACCCGGGGCTTCGGTAGGTTACCATCAGCATGTGGGGGATTCGGAGGCATATTATATACTTAGCGGGCAGGGCATAGTAAATGACAATGGAACCGAAGTGGCAGTAAAGGCCGGGGACATGGTTTTGACCCGAGACGGGGAGTATCACGGTATAGTTAACACCGCTGCTGCCGAGGATCTGGTGTTTATAGGGCTAATTTTGTTTGCTTAACAAAGAAACGACAACTGCTTCCCCGCGTTTAACGGGGCTTCCCCGCGTTTAACGGGGCTTCCCCGCCTTGAGCGGGGCTTTTTACTCGTTTTACCAGCGACCGCTGGGTGTAGTTAGGCTAATCCCAATTGTGCCAGGAACAGCGAAGCGAGGCCGAGGAGGACAGACGCAAATGATTGTGGGGACGCTTACCGTAGAGATTCATTTAGGCGCCGTGTTTTCGTTAAAAGAGAAAAGACAAGTGGTGCGGAGTGTGGTGGACCGGATCAGGCAGCGGTTTAATGTGTCGGTGGCGGAAGTTGCGCGGCAGGAAGACCACCGCTGGGCCGTTCTCGGGATCGCCTGTGTGGCCAATGCCACCAACCATGTGGATCGGCAATTAGACCATATTCTGGATTTCCTGGAGAAAGACGGCCGCTTTGCCGTGGTAAATATACAGAAAGAAATACTCTAGGCCGATTTTGTTGATGTTGTCGGCTAGCTCTGAAGACATAGCATTGATGAAGCAATGTTTGTTAGTAACTTGTGGAACCAATGCGAAGTTGCCGCGTCTAATACATTAGACAAGGTTGCCGGATTCTTCAGGTGTTACCTGGAGGGCTAAGCCCTCCAGCAATCCGGCCGTGAGTGGGGTTGGGGAGCTAGGGTAAGAGAGTTGGAACAAGTAGTTTACAGTCTGAACCAACCTAACTTTTAAGGAGGGGTTTGTGGTGCCAACGAAGAGGTTCTTTCAAGCTGCGTCCCTGAGTCTTATTTTGGTCCTGGTGCTTGGTACCGGTGCCTTCGGGGCGGTTGCGCCAGGTTCGGTGGTGCTCAGTCCTAACCAGGTCGGAGCGGCGGTAGATATGACAGTGAGTTTTCAGTTGGGACCGGGAGAGAATCTGTCGGAGCAAAAGGGAGATAGCATAACAGTCATAATTGACAACCGGTTTACGTTGCCTACCACAATCAGTACTAGCCACGTCTTTGTGAACGGCGAGCAAGCCAAGGCAGTTACTGTTGACAAGAACGACGGCGAGATCGAAGTGTCGGTACCGCAGGATCTAGCCGGCGGGGAGAAGGTAACAATTATCTTCTTGATCGGAGCCAAGATCGGCAATCCGGACACAGCCGGCACGTATGACATCGGCGTACGCACATCTGGCTCCAAGGACGATCCTGTGTTATGGCTGCGTTGTAACGTGCTGGGCAAACCGGTCAGCAACGTAAGTCAACCCAGCGTTACCATCAGCCCGGCTGTTGCCGGCCAGGCGGCTCGTTATACCATAACCTTTACCACCGGGCCCAGCGGCAGCTTACAGGGAGGCCAAGATCAGATCACCTTAACTTTCCCCAGTGGGACCTACCTGCCGGCTTCGATTCCTGCCGGCAGCATTAAAGTAAACGGGGCGACGGTGAATATTGGAACGGTGAGTAAGTCCGGCTCTGCCATTACGTTTTACTTGCCGTCCCAGGTTAACGTGGGCGGTTCGAAGCCGGTTACAGTGGTAATTGAGTCATCGGCTGGGATCAAAAACCCGACAGCGGGATCTTATACCCTCAAAGCCAATACCACTGCAGATCCCACTCCAGTTACTTCCCACTCGTACACCGTTATCACCGGCAGCATCAGTCAGCCCACGGTAACAGTGGATCCGGACCTTGCCTGGGCCGACGGTAAATATACCATTGGCTTTTCCACCAGCAGCGTGGGAGCACTGGTTGGCGGTGTCGACACTATTAGCGTGGTTTTTCCCAAGGGAACAACCATTCCCAGCCAAAT
>DURJ01000060.1 GCA_012837285.1 Bacillota bacterium | reverse complement strand
GGTGGAAGCCGGCACGTTGTATGTCAACCAAGACGAGCTGGCCACCTTAGTTGTGGAAGATCCAACTATTAAGTCCTGCACCGTACATTTGGCCAAACCTGGGGAAGAGATCCGCATTATCCCGGTAAAAGATGTCATCGAACCCCGCTGCAAAGTAAGCGGTCCCGGCGGTCTGTTCCCTGGATTTGTTAGTAAGGTGGACACGGTAGGCAGCGGTCGAACCCATGTTCTGTCCGGTGCGGCGGTGGTGACCACCGGCAAAATTGTAGGCTTTCAGGAAGGTATTATCGATATGACCGGTCCGGGAGCCGACTACACACCTTTTTCCAAGACGTACAACGTGGTGCTGGAGATGGAGCCGGTGGAGGGCTTAGCCCAGCATGAGCACGAGAAGGCTGTGCGGTTGGCCGGGCTCAAGGCAGCGGCCTATCTGGGTGAAGCCGCCAAAGAGATGGAGCCGGATGTAATTGAGACCTATGATCTGGGTTCGTTCTGGGAAACAGCCGCCCAGTATCCGGATCTGCCTAAAGTTGTCTACCTGTTCATGTTACAGTCCCAGGGTTTGCTCCATGACACTTGGGTCTACGGTGTAGATGCCAAGAGAATCTTACCCAGTATCATTCATCCCAATGAATTGTTTGACGGAGCCATTGTAAGCGGGAACTGTGTTTCAGCCTGTGATAAGAACACCACTTATCACCATCTGAACAACCCAGTGGTCAAAGAACTGTTCAAGCATCACGGCCATGACATTTGCTTCCTGGGTATCGTTATCAGCAATGAAAACGTTACTTTAAAAGACAAAGAACGTTCTTCCAGTTACGCGGCTAAATTAGCCCAGATGCTGGGGGCTGATGCGGCCATTGTGTCTGAAGAAGGTTTCGGTAACCCCGATGCCGATCTGATTATGAACTGCAACAAGCTGGAGTCTTACGGCATCAAGACAGTTCTGCTTACCGATGAATATGCCGGACGAGATGGAGCTTCTCAATCCCTGGCCGATATCAGTCCTAAAGCTGACGCAGTGGTGAGTGCTGGCAATGCTAACGAGATTATTCAGTTGCCGCCCATGAAGACGGTGATCGGCGACTTGTCGGTTGCCGACATTATTGCCGGCGGTTTTGACGGCTCCAAGGCGACGGACGGTTCCCTGACAGTGGAACTACAGGTGATCACCGGTGCCACCAATGAGCTGGGCTATAGCTACGTACGGGGCCTGAGCTTCTAGGACGGCAGATTCAGTTGATCCAGAGCCGATGAGCAAAAGCATAGCGCTTCCCATCGGCCAAAGTAAGGGTCTAGGTTGATAAAGCTGACTTAGGATTACAAATGAAGGAGGTTGCTAAATGGAACTCAAGGGCAAGAAACTTATTGCCATTGGTGATCGGGACGGCGTACCGGGCCCGGCGATTGAAGAATGCCTTCGCTCGGCCGGAGCCGAGCCGGTCTTTATCACCACTGAGTGCTTCGTTTGAACGGCAGCAGGGACAATGGACCTGGAGAATCAGGCGCGGATCAAAGAGCTAGGCGAGAAACACGGGGCGGAGAACCTGGTAGTTATTTTAGGTGCCGCTGACCCCGATTGCGCCGAGCTGGCGGCGGAGACAGTTACCGCCGGCGATCCCACTTATGCCGGTCCATTGACTGGAGTCCAGTTGGGACTCCCGGTGTATCACATGATGGAGCCAGATATTAAAGAGCAGGTAGATGAAGGAGTATACGAGGAACAAGTGGCCATGATGGAAATGGTAGTAGAAGTAGAGGCCCTCATTGATGCCGTGAAAGGAATACGAGAGCAGCATAGTAAGCTGTGAGGGGAGGGAGATTCATGGCCGAAAAGAAATTTCGGGTAGTTCACTACCTGAACCAGTTCTTTGGGCAAGTGGGCGGTGAAGAAAAAGCGACCATACTACCGGAGGCCCGTGACGGTGTTGTCGGTCCGGGGATGGGGCTAAAAGCCGCCCTAGGCCAGGCGGCGGAAATAGTGGGTACCATCATCTGTGGCGACAGCTATTTCGCTGAAAACATGGAAACAGCGACGACCCAGATAATGGATCTGATCAAAGAGTTTAACCCCGACTTGGTAATTGCCGGTCCGGCTTTTAACGCCGGCCGCTACGGCACGGCCTGCGGTGCCATCTGCGCGGCTGTACAGCAGGAACTGAAGATTCCGGCTGTGACGGCCATGTTCCCGGAAAATCCCGGTGTAGACTTGTATAAGAAAGAAGTCTATATCTTACCTACCGGCGACTCGGCGGCCAGTATGCGCAAAGCGTTGCCTAAAATGGCTGCTTTTGCGCTGAAACTGGCCCGGGGAGAAGACATTGGCCATCCCGGTGAGGAGGGCTATATTTCCCGCGGGATCCGGAAGAACATAATTGCCGACAAGCCAGGGGCCGAGCGGGCGCTGGATATGCTGCTGGCAAAGATTAAGGGCCAGCCGTTTACCACCGAGCTTCCCATGCCGGAGTTTGATCGGGTGGCTCCGAATCCGCCGGTAAAGAACATGGCCCAGGCTACCATTGCCTTGGTGACCTCAGGCGGCATTGTACCCAAAGGCAACCCGGACCGGATTGAGGCTTCTTCCGCCACCAAATTTGGTAAATACAGTCTGACGGGCTTAGATAACCTGACCTCGGAAACCCATCAGACGGCACATGGCGGTTACGATCCCACCTATGCTAACGAAGATCCCGATCGGGTAGTGCCGCTGGATGTAATGCGCCATCTGGAGCGGGAAGGTAAGATCGGCAAAGTATTTGACTATTTCTATAGCACAGTGGGCAATGGGACCTCAGTGGCCAATGCCGCCCAATTCGGTGCTGCTATTGCTAAAGATCTCAAGGAAGCCGGGGTGGACGCCGTTATCCTAACCTCCACCTGAGGCACCTGTACTCGCTGCGGCGCAGCGATGGTAAAAGAGATCGAACGAGCCGGATTACCGGTGGTGCATATGTGCACGGTGGTGCCCATTTCACTTACGGTGGGGGCCAATCGAATCGTTCCAACCGTGGCTATCCCGCATCCGTTGGGGAACCCGGAACTTACAGCCGACGAGGAAAAGGTCCTGCGTCGTGACCTGGTGGAAAAAGGGCTGCGGGCCCTGGAGACGCCGGTGGACGGCCAAGTTGTATTCGAACAGTAGCTCCGATTAAAGGCCGAAGAATTGGGTGAGCTACCGGAGGTTCCAGATTAATACTGGGCGCGCCCTGGTGCTGACCGTCTGTCCACCAGGGCACGTACCACTTGCGGAGGTGACACTTATGTATGATCCTGTAGTGAAAGGTGCCGCCTATATTCTGGTTCATGTCCCTAATATGGCGTTTGAATTCGGCTCCACCCAGGACGTGGAGCGGCACAAAGACCCCCAGTCACCGTATCTGACCGAGTTTAAGAAGCACCTTAGAACCTATGAGCAAGTCCTGGGCTATGCTCCTTTCCAGGCCTTTATCGGTAACATGCATCCTGACGAACTCACGTCTATTCCTCGCCCCTGGTACGAAGGGGATAAAGTCGAGGCCAAACGCTACGGACGGTACGGAGAAATCATACCCGAGGACGAGTTCTATGCTTGGCTGCGGTTGGTGGACGCGTTTGAGCTGGTGTGGCTGGAAGATAAGTTTCTAGCTGAACTTGAGCCGGGGCTGAAGAACGACTCCATGCTGACAGCGGACGATCTTAAGCGAATCGGCAGCGGTCGCAGTCTCGACGACATTCAAAAACTGGTGAAGGAGAAAACCGCGGCGCCGCTAATGCTGGGTGAGCGGCTGGTGGGCTGTGTGCGGCGGGCCCATGAGGTAGACGCTAGCTTGACGGCTCATGTAATTGCTGAAAACACTGCCAGCAAGGCCTCAGGGGCCCTGGCGTTGCGCCACCTAATCAAGAATATAGAGATTGATCCGAAAGAAATCGACTATATCATTGAATGTTCCGAAGAAGCCTGCGGCGACATGAACCAACGCGGCGGCGGCAACTTTGCCAAGGCTATTGGAGAGCATGCCGGCTGTCTAAAGGCCACCGGATCCGATACCCGGGGCTTTTGTGCCGGGCCGGCCCATGCCATGGTATTGGCGGCCGGGTTGGTAAAGTCTGGAATCTTCAAGAATGTAGTCGTAGTTGCCGGCGGGGCTACGGCCAAGCTGGGTATGAACGGTAAGGATCATGTGAAACGCGGCATGCCTGTGCTGGAGGATGTTCTCGGCGGTTTTGCTGTCCTGGTTTCCGAGAACGACGGGAAGAACCCGGTTATTAGAACCGATTCGCTGGGTAAGCATAACATCGGCTCCGGTTCTTCGCCCCAGGCAGTTATGCAGGCTTTAGTGGCCGACCCCCTGGAGCGGCTTGGCTTTACCATGGAAGATGTAGATAAGTACTCAGTGGAGATGCAGGTGGCGGAGATTACCGAACCGGCCGGGGCCGGCGACGTCCCCACAGCCAACTACAAGATGATTGCCGCACTGAGTGTAATGAAAAAACAACTTCAAAGGAGCCAAATCCCTGATTTTGTTGCCCGGCACGGCATGCCCGGCTTTGCGCCGACTCAAGGGCACATACCGTCCGGGGTACCGTTTGTGGGTCATGCTCGCGATCTGATTTTGGCCGGGGAAATGACCCGGGCCATGATAATTGGCAAAGGCAGTCTGTTCTTAGCCCGGATGACCAATTTATTTGACGGCATTTCCTTCTTAATGGAACCCAACCCCGGCTTAGACGAAGCCGACCAGTTCGATCTGGGTGCCGTCAAGAAACTCATCGCCGACGCCTTGCGGCAAGTGGCTCAAGACTTAGCCCAGGGCGAAGACTGAGGAGGGGAGGTTATGGGATCTAAACAGTTAATTGCCAAGGTATTTACTGAACTGGCAGATGCGCTGGAGACCGGGCGCATGGCCGGCCCGCGGATTCGAGTCGGAGTTACCACGTTAGGCAGCGAACACGGAGTAGAAGAGGTAGTCCGTGGGGCCGAGCTGGCGGCCAAGGCCGACAGCAGTATCGAAGTGGTACTGGTGGGACCGAAAGTGGACTCGAAGCTGCCCCAGGAAGTCTGCGACTGTGAAGCCACGGCCCATCAACGGATGGAAGAACTGATGAAAGCGGGCGAACTGGCGGCCACGGTAACCATGCACTATCCTTTTCCTGTAGGCGTAGCCACAGTGGGTCGGATTATTACTCCCGCCTTGGGTAAACCGCTGCTTGTGGCCACCACCACCGGCACCAGTGCCACCGAACGGGTACCGGCCCTGATCAAGAATACAGTCTATGGGATTGCCGTAGCCAAGAGCTTGGGGATCAATGAACCCACCGTCGGGATCCTAAATGTGGACGGGGCTCGCCAGGTGGAGCGGCAGCTGAAAGAGCTGGCCGACCGCGGTTATGCCCTTACCTTTGGCCAAACAGTCCGAGCCGATAAAGGTGCCATCATGCGCGGTAATGATTTACTCACCGGCAGTCCCCATGTGATGGTTTGCGATACCCTCACCGGCAATTTACTCATGAAGATTTTCAGCTCGTACCACACCGGCGGTAGTTACGAGGCTGTGGGCTACGGTTATGGCCCCGGTGTCGGGCCGGGCTGGAATTACATTGTAAACATTATTTCCCGCGCGTCAGGGGCGCCGGTAATTGCCGGGGCGATCGAATTTGCCGCTGCCTGTGCGGCCGCCAACCTGCCTCAGCTGCTGGAGCAAGAGTGGGCAGCTGCTCGGAGAGCCGGCATTGAAGACTTGCTGGTTTCGCCGGAACGGGAAAAAGATGTGGCCGAAGTGGTTCAAGCACCGCCTAAGAAGCCCACTGGGGCTGAAATCGGCGGCGTAGATGTGCTGGAAATCGAAGACGCTGCCCGGGAGCTCTGGCGCAACGGTATTTATGCCGAGACCGGCATGGGTTGTGAGGGCCCGGTTGTACTGGTGGCCGTCGAGGACCAAGAGAAAGCGGCCCAGATCCTAAAAGAAAGCGGATATATCTAGGCAAAGAAAGTACAGGCGGCATAAGAGCTGCCTGTACTTTCTTTTGTTAAGAGCGAAACAGTGTTATAATATAGTCGAAGGGGGGATTAGATGAGCGCGTCTGAAAACAAAAGACCCCCAGGGGTAGTATGCGGCCAGAAAGTCCGCCAAGCGCGGGAAGAGCGGGGTCTATCGTTGACCAATCTGGCCGAACGGGCTAGCCTGTCGGTGTCGTACCTGAGCGAAGTGGAGAACGGCCGTAAATCACCTTCGCTGCAGGTAGTGCAGCGACTGGCCGCAGCCTTGAACCTGGAACCGGCAGCTTTGTTTGCTTCCGGTCCCCAGGGGCGGATTACCCCTGGCGAGAGAATCCGGCTCCTTAGAACGGAACAGGATTTGACCCTGGCCCAAGTGGCCAATAAAGTAGGGATCGGAGCCTCGTATCTGAGTGAAATCGAGCGTGGTCGGGTGAGCCCGGCCCCGGCAACCCTGAATCGCATTGCCGAAGCTTTAGATACCGGCGTGGCCCAAATACTGGGTCCGCTGGCGGGACTGGGCGCTCGTTTGCG
>DURJ01000059.1 GCA_012837285.1 Bacillota bacterium | reverse complement strand
TTCGATGGCGTTTTCCAGTTCACGTACGTTGCCGGGCCAGTGATGTCGCCGAAGCAGCTCAAGTGCTTCGGCGCTAAGCTCCCTGGTACGGCGGCGCAGAAGGTTGGAATATTTATCGATAAAAAAGTGGCTTAGGAACAACAGGTCGCCTTCGCGCTGGCGCAAGGGCGGTATGGCAAGGGGAATGACATTGAGGCGGTAATAGAGATCGCTGCGAAAAGAGCCATTTTCGATCAGCTCTTCTAAATTGTGATGGGTGGCGGCGATAATGCGCACGTCGATGGGAATGGATTTGGTCCCGCCTACGCGCTCGATACAGCGCTCCTGCAGTACCCGCAGCAGCTTGGGCTGTAGGTGCAGGGGTAAGTCTCCGATCTCGTCCAGAAAGAGGCTGCCCTCTTGGGCCAGTTCGAATTTACCTATTTTACCGCCGCGCCGGGCACCGGTGAAGGCGCCGGGGTCGTAGCCGAACAGTTCGCTCTCTAACAGGCTTTCGGGGATGGAAGCACAGTTCACGGCCACAAAGGGGGTTTCGGCCCGGGGGCCGGCGCTGTGAATGGCCCGGGCAAACATTTCTTTGCCGGTACCGCTTTCTCCCCGGATAAGGACTGTGGACGGTGAGGCCGCCACTTTTTCGGCTAAGCCTTTGGCCCGGACCAGGGCGGTGGATTGCCCAATGATGTCGGCAAAGGTGATGGGGCTGTGGGAACTGGAGGAAATATGGTTCTCGCGCACTTCCCGGTTGCGCCGTTCTTCTTCTTGTAGTGCTTGGGTAAGCATTAGCTTGCTTTCTAACAGGCCGGCCATGCGGCTGAGGAAGTTGTGTAAGTGCTCTGACCGGTCTTTGAGCCGGCGGCGCTGGTCGGCGCTAAAAGCCACCACACCGATAACCCCCACCACTTGGCCTTGGCAGAAGATGGGTTGGCCTAAAGTAGCCAGCTCCTGGCAGCTATGGCGGCCTGCGCAGCGCCGGCAGAGCTCGCTGTCGCGGGAGTCTTCGATGTAGCCGGGCTCCCCGGTTTGCATGATTTCGTCGAACAGGGAGTCGCGGGCAGCGGAAGAAAAACGGGCCCCGGCGTAGAGGCCGGTGGCGCCCAGGCGCACATAGCGGCGGTCGATGATGCTTACGTCCAGTTCTAACACCGACGCGATGGCTTCGGCTACGTGTTGGACGGTATCTTCGATGGTGGCTAGCTCTAGCATGCCCTCGCCTCCTGCTGGTTGGGTTATGTTTATTATATCAGAGTTTCGCAGGAGTGAGAAAACAAATTAGTTTAAACGGGCGGGCGCCGCGGAGCGTGAGGATGGGCCCGCAACCGTTTTCGGTATGGAGAGACCGGCCCGTACCAGATGGTACGGTGCACAGGCATATGTAACACGTTTGAAGGGCAGGCGCGAAGTCCTGCCCTTTGTTTATAGCTGGTTTAGGGTGGCGGCGATGAAGTCGCGGAACAATGGATGGGGCCGGTTGGGTCGGGATTTTAGTTCGGGATGAAACTGGGTGCCTACGAACCAGGGATGGCCCTCAAGCTCGATGATTTCTACCAGGCGGCCGTCGGCGGATGTGCCGGCCACTTTAAACCCGGCCTCTTCCAGGAGCTGGCGGTAGTTGTTGTTCAGTTGGAAGCGGTGGCGATAGCGCTCTTCGATTTTAGGTTGCCCGTAAGCGGCGTAGGTCTTAGTGCCCGGTACCAGTTGGCAAAGGTGCTTACCCCGGCGCATGGTGTCTCCCTGAGTGGGAGCCGGTTCCGGCCCTTGGTACTGGTGCACAATGGGATCAGGTGTATCGGGATCGAGTTCGGTGCTGTGGGCCTGTTCTAATCCCAGCACCTGGCGGGTAAATTCCACCGCTGCCAACTGCATTCCCAGGCACAGCCCCAGGTAGGGAATGTCCCTCTCGCGAGCATAGCGGATAGCGTGCATTTTACCGGTGGTGCCGCGGTTGCCGAAGCCGCCGGGGACCACAATGCCATGGACACCGGCTAACAGCTTGTCCGGCTCTTCGGTCTCCAAATCCTCGGCACTGAGCCAGCGGATGTCCACGCCGACGTTGTTGGCGATGCTGGCGTGATTGAGGGCCTCCACCACCGACAGATAGGCATCGTGCAGGGCCACGTATTTCCCCACCAAAGCCACGGTAACCCGCCGAGGCGGATTGGTAGCCCGGTGTACCAGTTCTTGCCAAGACTGCAGTTCCCGTCCATTGCACTGAAGCTGCAGCCGCTCCACCACAATATCGTCCAGCCCTTCGGCAGCCATGGCCAGTGGTACCTCGTACAGGCAGGCCACGTCGGTGTTTTGAATGACGGCGCGCTTTTCGGTATCGCAAAACAGAGCTATTTTTGACCGAACACTGTCGGACAATGGTCGCTCGGTGCGACAGACGATAATGTCCGGCTGAATACCGATGCTCCGGAGCTCCTTGACACTGTGCTGGGTAGGTTTGGTCTTGAGCTCGCCGGCGGCTTTGATGTAGGGTACCAGGGTAACGTGAATATAAAGGACATCGTGGCGACCCACGTCGCTCTTTAACTGCCGGATCGCTTCCAGAAAGGGCAGGCTCTCGATGTCGCCCACGGTGCCGCCGATTTCGCAAATAATGACATCGGCACCGCTCTCGGCAGCGAGCAAGTGAAGGCGATCTTTGATCTCGTTGGTGATGTGAGGGATAACCTGCACAGTTCCGCCGAGAAAATCGCCGCGCCGCTCTTTGTCGATCACGGTGCCGTAAATCTGACCGGTTGTGACGTTGCTGAGGCGAGTAAGGCTTTGGTCGAGGAAGCGTTCGTAGTGACCAAGGTCCAGGTCACATTCGGCCCCGTCGTCCAAGACAAAGACCTCGCCGTGTTGGTAAGGGCTCATGGTGCCGGGATCCATATTAATGTAGGGATCGAATTTAAGCATAGATACTTTGACCCCTCGGCTCTTGAGCAGCCGTCCAAGAGAGGCGGCGGTGATACCTTTGCCCAGAGAAGAAACAACGCCGCCAGTTACAAAAACAAACTTTGCCACCCTGCTGTCCTCCTTTGAGTACTCTTGCGCCGGTCCAAAAAAAAAGCGCTGACGCAAGCACTAGAAAGCGCATGACTTCTTACAGGTAGTCTACCACTTCCCCATTCTACTTAAAGCCTACCATGGCTGTCAAGCCTTGGCTATAGGACATTGGCTAGACATGATCTAGGACAATGATACTGCCATGGGGCGGCAGATGGGTGGCACTGATCTGTACTGTGGTGGCCTGTAGGCGCTTGCCCCCACCCATAACGGTAAGAAAATCGTCCACGGCAGCGATGGGAAAACTGATCACCGGGGTTTTATAATGCATGGGGATAATTACATCGGGGTTGATGGCCTGGACTACTTCTTTGGCCTCCAGGGCATTGATGGTATAAAAGCCTCCCACCGGAACCAGGAGCACGTTGATAGGCCGCAGGGCCATGATCTGGCTGGCGCTCAGGGTATGACCGAGATCCCCCAGGTGGGTTACTCGCAGTCCGTCGGCCTCGATGGTGTAAACGATATTGTCGCCGCGTTTGGTGCCGTGAACGTCGTCGTGATAGGTGGCCAAGCCCTGGATAGTAAGACCTCGGACTTGATGCGGGCCGGGAGTGCGGATTAGATCGAAGTCGCCGGATAAGAGATCCACAGCGTTATGGTCGAAATGATCGTGGCTTACAGTGACTATGTCCGGACTGATACCAGGCAGGTTGTACCCTACTGTTTCGTCAAAAGGATCGGTTAGGATCCGCAAACCGCTTATGGTGGTAATTAAGAAACAGGCATGTCCGTACCACCTGATCTTCACAGACTGTCCCCCCTATTCGTGGTCTTCTCCTTCCTCTTCGTCCCACGGTTCGTCCTCGTCCTCTTCCAGGGGAAAGAACGGTTCTTCCACCGGAATTGAATCCTCGTCTCCTTCCTCCAGGCCGGTACCTACGGGCCGGGCCGATTTAGAGGGCCGGTCGTCCTGGTAGGTTTTTCCTAGAAGTGAAGTGGCTGGAATACTGGACCGCGTCGAACGCGGCTGCCATTCGGCCAAACCCCATTGACCTTTTCCCAGCGGCACAAAGCGGGCATCTAAGTTGAGGTTGGTGTAGAGGTTAGCTAAAACAGTGCCGCTAAGTTCGGTGCCAGGCTGTACTTTGTTCCAGCCGGAGTTTAACAAGTCCCGAAAGTGCATGGGTTTACGGGTCGATTTCAGCAGTAGGTGGCACTCAGCTAGGGTAAGCTGGGCCAGCTTGTTCTTGTCCTGGGTCACGTTTGTACCCACCTCCGCACCCTAGTATGTGTCAGACAGCAGGTTGGTCAACCACCTGGTGTTATTCTCCTTTTAGCACATTTTCCCTGCCAGGTCAAGAAGAAATAGTGGGGCGGATAGGCAACGTAACCTAAGCATTTAAAACAGGCGGCCCTCTGTGGCTGCCCGGTTACTTGAAGGATAGTACGATGGTTCGGTGGTCCGGCTGGCGGCAGGGACGAAGCCCTGTCCTTGCAACGCGATGCAGTAATAAGTCAGGGCGGCCACAGAGGGCCGCCCGAGAAAAAGATCAATATTGACTTGGTTTAGCTGCCGCTTTGCTCCTGGGCCATTTGTGCTTCCGGTACTCCGTCGTTCCAGAAGGCGTGCAGGAACTTGGTAACGACAAAGAACAGGGCCAAGGAGAGCGCCAGTACCAGCCAGCCGCTGGGCAGGAAGGAAGTGGTGATAAAACCGACTGTGGCCAGTGCGGCGGCCGTGACAGCATATGGCAGTTGGGTATTCACGTGATCCACGTGGTGGCAGGCGCCGCCGGTGGAAGACATGATGGTGGTATCGGAAATGGGTGAGCAATGATCGCCGAAGGTGCCACCGGACAACACGGCGGCCACGGACGGAATCAGGTAAGCGATGTCAACGGCCTGGGCCAACGGCACGGCAATGGGGATCATGATGGCAAAGGTGCCCCAGGAAGTGCCGGTGGAAAAGCCAATTAGAGCCGAGGCGAGGAATAGGGCTGCCGGTATGAACATGGCCGGAAGGCCCTTGGATACAACGCCGGCCACCCAGACACCGGTGCCCAGCTCCGAACAGATGGCTCCGATGCTCCAAGCTAGCGACAGCACCGACACCGCCATCACCATGGACTTAAACCCTTGGGTTACAGCGTTCATAGACTCCGAGACGGGTACTACCCGGCGGAAGTGGTAAAAGATCACCATGAAAATAATGGTGACGGTGGCTCCGTAAACTAACGCCGTGGCTGAGTCGGTATTCATAATGGCTTCCCAGAAACCGACTTCGCCGTAGCCGCCGGTAATCAGCATGGCTATGATGGTGCCCACCACCAGGGTAACAATAGGCAGGATCAGGTCGATGGGCTGGCTGTTTTCCGCCACTTCCATTTGGGCAAAGTCGTCGCCCGGAGGAGAGCCCATGGACTCGTCATATAAGATGCCTTTTTCCAGAGCCAGGCGCTCATGATGGGCCATGGGGCCGTATTCTAAATCGGCAAAGGAAGTGACCAGCACCATCCCTAGAATAAGCCAGGGATAAAGGTTGTAAGGAATGGTAGACATAAACGCCTGGAAGGGATTTAAGGTGATGCCGTACTGGCCGAATTCATGAACTAGAAGCGACATAACGTAGGCCACCCAAGTGGACAACGGTATCAAAATACACACCGGAGCAGCCGTGGAATCAATAATAAACGATAGCTTGGCTCGCGATACGCGATAGCGGTCGGTAATGGGCCGCATGATGGTGCCCACGGTTAGGCAGTTGAAATAGTCGTCCATAAAGATAATAACGCCCAGCACCCAAGTGGTAAACAGAGCACGGGGTCGGCTCTTTACTTTTTTCACTGCCCACTGGCTAAAGGAAATAGGACTGCCGGAACGAGCCAACAGGCCCACAATGCCACCCAGCAGCATTACAAAGAGAATAACGCGCACGTTCCATTCAGCATCGCCGATGGACTCGATCAGGATTTCCACTGATTTGGTAAAAGCGGTAGCCGGATTGCCGCCGGTTAGAATCAGGGCCCCGCAAAAGATACCCAGAGCCAACGAAATCAATACTTCCTTAGTGACAATAGCCAAGGTGATGGCTACGAAGGGCGGGACAATAGAAAGCCACCCTACAGTCTGTAAATCCATTAGAAACGCCCCTTTCGGACTTTTGTCTGTTTCCAGACCTTGGTCCCCTTTCGGACCTTAGTCTGCTTTCGGACCTCGGTATCTTAGTGTTCGGTAAGTCATGAGCCTGTCCGTTTTCGGCGTTTTGGATCTTGGGGTGGACATAAAAACACCCTCATCCCCCTCCTCTCCCCTTAATGGGATAGCTCTCCACCCGGTGATCCGGTCAATCCCCAGGTGACAGTTCTGCAGTTATTCACTGCAGCCCCAGCCGTGTCGCCAGCAGCCGGCGACCGACTTCGGCGGTGTGACCCCTTTCCCGGCAATTCATAGCTGCCCTGCTCCCTGCCGGTACTCATGATCTCCCGCAACCTCTACCCCATCCCGGGAAACACTACAGCCATTTCTGGGATGAGGTAATATATTAACTTTGGATGAATTGTATCATGCTTCGGGACTGTCGTCAAGGTTTAGAGAGAAAATTCAGGCCCAGGATTATCGGTACGGCACCGCCGACAAAAACCAGCGGGGAAATCCGCTCTCCCAAAAGAAGGGCTGATAGAGCCAACGATACCATGGGCTGTAGATACTGAAACGGAGCCACTTTGCTGGCTTCTACCTGGGATAGGGCCCAGTACCAACAGTAGTAGCCGCCCACGGAACAAAATACGCCCAAAAAGAGAACTGCCAACCAGCCGGTAGCCGACAGGGAAGTGACTTGGGTCCAGAGGCCGGCCGGCAGGGCCCAGGGATAAAACCAGACGGTGCCCAAGACGGTAACGTAAAAGGTGGTAATAAGAGGTGACAGCCGCCGCATCATTTCTCGGCCGCAGATGGAAAACAGGGCCCAAAAGAAGGCGTCCACCACCATAATCAGATCCCCTTGCAGGGTTTGGCTGCCAAAGCTGAACTGAAACGTGCCTCGGCTGATCACCACCGCCACCCCGAAGCTGGCCACCAAGATGCCCACCAGTTGGCGCCAGGTAAGCGGTTCTTTGAGCCAGAAGTTGGAGATAAGGACCACAAACAGGGGCGAAATAGCTATGATGAGGCCGGCGTTAGAGGCGGTGGTACGGGCCACGGCGCTGTATTGCAAGAGGAAATGGATGGTGACCCCCAGCCAAGCCAAACCGTTCAGCCGCAACAGATCGGGCCGCGAAGGCCAAGGAATAGCGGGCTCATCTTGCCGCCGCTGGACTAGCAGTACCACTGGAATGAAAAGCAGCGAGGCCACAGTGAAGCGAAGGGCAGCCAGGTTAAGAGGTGTCAGTTCCTCCAGGGCCAGCTTGGCCACGGGAAAGGATCCGCCCCAGACAGTAATAGAAAAGAGCAGCGCCAGTATTATTTTCACCGACATCAGCCACCCTCCTTTCCCTCGGGGCCAATTTCGGTCAGGGGTCAGGTGTTAACTAATCATACTGACTTTGGGCCGTTAGGATTCTAGTCGGTGGACTCGTACCGGCCCCCGATCGCCGGGTGCTCCCGCAGCAAATCGTCGTCAGTTAACAAGTGGCGGGCACCGGTCTCCGGGAGGCGCAAAGCAGTAAGGTAAGCTACAGCCACTGTTAGCAGACAGATGCTAAATCCGCGGCGAAACCCGGTGAGCGAATATAACGGCACGCCGGCCGCCACGGTGCCATCCCAGGTGGCATCCAGGACAAAGCCCACCAACGGCTGGAGGATGGCAGCGCCTAAGAAGGCGCCGGTGTTGACGGTGCCGGTGGCCAGGCCAGCAATGGCCGGTGGGTTCAGCTCTTTGGTGAGCACCATCACGGTCAGGTAGCCGCCGGTCCCCAAACCGGCCAGGAAAAAGACCGGTTTTAACAAGGGCAAGGAAATTTTCCCCGGCCACAGGACCAAGATGCTCCAAGCAATGAGCGGTAGGGCGCAAAAGGTAAGCAGGACCGGTTTGCGGCGCTGGAGTCGATCGGAAATCAGGCCGGATAGCGGCCCGGAAATGACGGTGCCCAGGCCGGCTAGTAAAGAGTAGGTGGAGGCTTGGGTTCGGCCTAAACCGTAAACTTGCATCAGGTAGGGTATGCCCCACATGGAGGTGAGGCTTTGGAGCGCTCCGTTAAAGCCCAAAGCAGCAACAAACAGCGGGATGAAATAGCGGTTGTGAAGCACCTGAGACAGCGCCTGCCGGAAAGGAACCGCTGTGGCTGGCTGGTTCACCGGCGGTTTGGCTCCGGCTTCATAGGCTTCCAGCTCAGCTATGGACGGTAACCCCAGGTTTTGAGGCTGATCTCGAACCAGCAACCAGCAGGCTAGGCCGCCAATTAATCCCAACACGGCCACCACCAAGAAAGAGTTGCGCCAGCCGATAGCGGCCACCAGGAAAGCTAACGGGGTGGCAGCCAAGATGGCCCCGGTGTTGCCCACGGTGGAAGTGAAGCCGGTGATGGTGGCAAACTCCTGCGGCCGGAACCAAAAGGTCTGGGCTTTTTGGACCGACACAAAAACCACCGACACGCCCAGTCCGGTAAGAAAACGGCCGGCAGTAGCTACGGCTAAGCTTTGAGCCAGGGCGAATACAGCCGCGCCCATGGCGGCCAGCAGCATCCCCGCGGTTACCGTCAGCCGCGGCCCGGTGGTATCGGCTAAGATACCGCTGGGAATCTGCATGGCGGTATAGACGTAAAAATAGACGGCACCCAGATTGCCCAGGGCCGCCGCCCCGAGATTGAATTCGGCCATGAGTTGGTCGGATACCACGGCCAACGATACCCGATGAAAAAAGACAATGGCAAAACAAAAGGCCAATACCGCCCAGACCAGCCAGCGGCGGCGCAGGAGGCGCTCAGTCTGCTGGGCTATATCATATTGGGATAAAGTCACGTAAAATTGCTCCTTTTTACTGGCATAAAAAGCCAACAGCGCTCTTTCTTATCTTTTATTCGACCTTAGGGCCGCGCTTCCTGCTGCATAACCTTCCCAGGGGAGGAAATACTATGAAAAAGCCGACTGGAAAGGATATGAAGTGTGGGTAAACGAGCCAAGCGAAGCTGGATCTTAGTACCGGAAATTGGGCTGGGACTTACGCTGCTTTTGATCCTGGCTGTAGGCATATATGTGCTGGTAACACCGCTTCCGGCAGCGGCAGTGCCGCTGGCCAGCCAACTGTTCGATGTGCAGGGGCGGCCCATCGCCAAATTCTATACTCAAAACCGGGTGGAGGTGCCGCTGTCGGAGATAGCGGTGGCGGCGCAAAATGCCATTGTGGCCGTGGAGGATTACCGGTTCTTTGAGCATTTTGGCTTGGATCCGGTGGCTGTAGCCCGGGCCTTGATACGAAATATCCAGGCCAAAGAGGTGGTGGAAGGCGGCAGCACTATCACCCAGCAGTTAGCCAAGAATCTGTATCTGACGCCGGAACGGACGCTACAACGTAAGCTGAAGGAACTGATTTTGACTTTTAAGTTGGAGGCGCGCTATTCGAAAGAGCAGATTTTACGCTCGTATTTAAATACGATTGATTTTGGCCATGGGGCCTACGGGATCGAAGTGGCGGCCCAGACTTATTTCGGTAAGTATGCCCGCGATCTTACCTTGGCTGAAGCTGCCTTGCTGGCCGGATTGCCCCGGAGCCCGGGCCTCTATTCGCCTTATATCGACCCGTCGGCGGCGCTGGCCCGGCGGGAAACAGTGCTCCAGGCCATGGCGCTCCGCGGATACATTAGTGCTGAGGAGGCGGAGCAAGCTGCCAAAGAACCGCTTCGGCTCGCCGGACTAAAGCGCGGCCCTGGCCGCGCTCCCTATTTTGTGGACTATGTTTTTCGTGAACTGGAACAGCGCTACAGCCGGGATCTGCTGCACAAGGGTGGACTGAAGATTTATACTACTATGGATCTTAAGGTGCAGGAAGCGGCCGAGCAGGCTTTTTTGCAGGGGCTGCCGGTGTCATTTAAGGACAATAAGGGGGTGACCCAGCCGCAGGGAGCCCTGGTGGCGCTGGATCCGGAACAAGGGACCATACTGGCCATGATCGGCGGGCGGGATTTTACTGAATCCCCGCTCAATCGCGCCTTGGCCCCGCGGCAGCCCGGGTCGGCTTTTAAGCCGTTTGTGTACTTGGCAGCGCTGGAAAACGGCTATACCGCTGCCAGTACTATTGTCTGTGAGCCCATCTCGCTGCCGGTGCCGGGGCAAATGCCGTGGACCCCCACTGATTATGGGGATGAGGACTACCACTATCGCCCGCTGACGCTGCGGGAAGCCCTGGTGATCTCGGACAATGTGGTTTCCGCTCGGTTGAATTATGAACTGGGTCCGGCCAAGGGTGTGGCGGTGGCTCATGATTTGGGCCTTTCCGGGCGGCTGACGCCTCATTTGTCGTCGGTACTGGGGACCAACGAGGTAACCCCGCTGGATATGGCGGCTGCTTTTGCTCCGTTTGCCAATGGGGGGAAAAGAGTTGAGCCCTGGGCAATTCGCCGGGTGGAAGATCGGTTTGGCCGGCTAATGGAAGAACACAAGCCGCAGATGCAGGCAGTGGCTGATAGCAGAACCATCTACGTATTGACTAGTATTTTGCAGGGGGTAACCCAGCCTGGCGGCACCGCCAGTGTGGTGGGGCGGACGCTGGATCGGCCAGCAGCGGGAAAAACCGGCACCAGCCAGGGAAATGCCTGGTTTGTAGGCTATACGCCGGAGTTGGTGGCGGCTGTTTATGTGGGCAACGATGTCCCGGCCCAGGATGTGTACGGTACCGGCGGCGGTCTGGCTGCGCCTATTTTTGCCAACTTTATCAAGGAAGCCCTGGCCGGCAAACCGGCGCGGGAATTTGCCCGGCCCAAGGGGATTGTGGAGCTAGATGTATGCAGTGAGTCGGGGCTCTTGGCCACGCGTTGGTGTCCGCCCGAGAGTGTATATAAGGAAATCTTTGTGCAGGGAACCCAGCCCTGGCAGCCGTGCACTGTGCACACGCCTTGGAGCAGTTGGCAGCTAAGCTGGCCCTTTGGGAATTCCAACCAGGGCGATATGCTGCCGCCGGAGGCCCATCAACAGCCAAGCCCGGGGCAGGCTGGGCCCACCGAGCTGCCGGAAAGGCCGGGCTCCGAGGTCCCGGCACCGGAAACATCGCCTCAGCCTTCTCGTCCGGCTCCGGCTCCAACTCCGGAGGAGTCTTCCGGCTCCCCTCCCACCCCGGCTCAGGCCCAAGCCGGACCAGCCAGTAATACGCCGTCCGTTTCAGCTCCAGAGCCAGTGGAAACACCACCGGCAGCAGCCGGGGCCGAACCCTAACCGACAACTTTTGCTTTTTTCCTCCTGTTACCAGTGCTGTCAGATACTGCGTTAAATACCAAAGCGCCGTCTACCGGCGCTTTATTTTTTTCTCTGGACAGACCTGCGTCCCTGCAGCGAAGTGACAGCTGCGGCCCGGCCAAGATATAATGGGCCTGCTTGGGGAAAAGTGTGCCTTCTTAGAGACAAAAGACAAGGCAACAACTGAGGAGGAGAAACTGTGCGACGAATTGGTACTGTGTTCTTAGTTCTGTTTTTGCTGGTGGCCGCTGCACTCCCGGCCCAAGCAGCCCGAAGAACAATAGCCTTGGGCGATCTGGGAGACGATGTGGCCGAGTTGCAGGCAATTTTGGCTCGGTTGGGATTTAGTCCTGGGCCGGTGGACGGTGATTTTGGTTATCGGACTGCGGAGGCGGTGCAGCAGTTTCAGGCCCGCCAGCAACTGGCAGTGGACGGTATTGTGGGCCCGGCCACCTGGCGGGCGTTGGATCAGGCCTTGGCGGATCCGTCCCAGCCTGCGGCTACAAACCGGTCCGGGGCGTCGTTCGTACGGTACATAGTCCAGCCCGGGGATACTCTGTATCTTATCGCCCGGCGCTATGGCATGGGTATGGAAGAAATTGTTGGAGCCAATGCCCTCCCCCGCCCGGATCTTATTTATCCCGGGCAGGCGCTGGCAATTCCGCGCTCCTTCCCGTCGGCTCCGCCGGTGGATCCGGTACCGGCACCGACGCCGAAGCCAACTCCCGGCGGACAAGCTTTCGATGTGGTGGGCTACTATGTGGAGTACTACAGCGGCGACGATCTGTCGTGGAATTCGTTTAAGGCCTACCAAGATACTATCTCTACTGTAGCTGCTTTTTCTTATGAGATCAACTGGGACGGCTCCGTGAGCGGACAAGCCTATCAGGGCCTGCTTAAAGAAGCGAAAGCTGCCGGCAAACCGGTACTGGCTCTGGTCCACAATATCAGTGCCGGCGGCGGCTTCGATCGGAATCTGGTCCAGGCCGTGTTGTCTAACCCGTCCCTGCGGCAGACTGCTGTGGTCAACATTGCCCGGACAGTGCGGGATAATGGCTATGCCGGTGTTAATGTCGACTTTGAAGACGTGCCCACTTACAACCGCGACTTGTACACCGCCTTTGTCCGGGAATTGGCCGCTGTACTGCAAAAAGACGGCTATCAGGTAACGCTGTCGGTGCCGGCCAAAACCTGGGACGACCCCAACAACGCCTGGTCCGGCGCCTTCGACTACCAGGCGTTGGGTAAGATAGCCGACGCCATCATGATCATGACCTACGACGAGCATTGGAGCGGCGGTTCAGCCGGTCCGGTGGCGTCCATAGGCTGGGTAAAACAGGTGGTGGAGTATGCCACTAAAGAAATCCCGGCCGAGAAAATCCGCCTGGGCATCGCCGCCTACGGCTATGATTGGCCGGCCGGTGGCTACGGCGGACGAGCCGTCACCAGCAGCGAGGCCGTGTCCATCGCCCAGCGGTACGGAGCCGCCATCCAGTGGGATGATGCCGCTCAGTGCCCATACTTCACCTACTGGCCCGGCAACTACGCCCGCGAAGTCTGGTTCGAAAACCCCTCCAGCACCGCGGCTAAATTGGACCTGGCCGCCCAGTACAACCTGGGAGGAATCGCCATCTGGCGCCTGGGCTTCGAAGACCCCGGCATTTGGAAAGTGATCGCTGACAAGTTTTAACAGGTGACAGTCACCTGGAAGATTCCGCCAAACACACTACTTAAGGGATAAGCCTGCCTGGCCTATCCCTTTATTAATTGGTGAATAGCCGCACTCGACTTATCCAACCAGTTTACATATTTGAGTTAGTTGGCCAACAACGGTTGTAAACTGCTCTTTTTGCAGCGGCGTATAGTGAGCCAAAGAATTGCGTGCCAGGCGCAAGCAGTTTACGCGTTCCCCAAAACTGCGCCGATCCCGCCACCTCCGTGGCGCATTAATCTTAGCATCCTTAAGGAAATCAACGATGGTTCCGTATTCGGCAATTGGCTCACCAGAATGCGGAGAAAGACTTCGTTCCCACCCATTTTCATTTGCATAATTACAAAACTTGCGCCAATCATGGGAACTGCGATCGAGAAAACGGCAAATTTGGAGCCTACGTCCATCCAGGATAGGAAGTAGTGCTTTAGCTTGCCCACGCCAGATCCGGTGCTCCAGCGCTAATTCATCCTGTAACAAGGCTAAGGCAGCCGAATGCATAACAACACCTTCATCCACATCCCACTCAATGATGCCCTGTTGCCACATCGGGCGCAAGTTGAAGGGAGGGTCAGGGCGCTGCAAATCCAGCCTGGTGGGAAGTGCGCCAATTTCTGTCTTAGTATCTTGTAGCCACTCATGTGACCATCCTCTCTGCTCAGCAAAAGTACCAAGTACATTCAGATAATTATCCAGGGTCACGTTGCCATTATCTATTAACCATATTAGCAACTCCGGATCGCAACCAGCCAGTTCCACCAGCACTGACTGAACCCACAAAAGGCTTTCATAACTGAAACCTCGTTCCAAGGCAATAGCCCGTGCGATTAATTGCAACTCTTGTGTTGATAGATAGCCCCACAACCAATGAACCCCTAGGTAGACGTCTGTTTTGATAAGCTGCACTAGTTCATGGTTGGATGTCAAAATAAGTAAGGCTCTGGGGTAATATCCCAATGTCTCACTAGCCTTCGCGGCTTGTGACCACTCGTCAATAAATCGAACCCAGAGTCTTGCCTGGTCATCGTCTAGAAAATCCAGCCCTTCGAGAAGGATAAAATCCGGCAACTCTTGACTAACAATCAACTGCCCGGCCGGAACTGGCTGCCCTGGCGTAGTATTAATGCGGTATTGTTTGGCAATGCAGGAGCCGGGCAAGGTTCTATCCGGTACAACCCTTAACACATGGCCGTGCAGGCCCTGCCGTGCACAATCATTGATAATTGACTCTACAAATGGTTCCTGCGCTACCGTCCGGGGGAATAACCATACTATGCTTCGCCCAGCGACAAGATCGCGAACAATCTCAAGCCGGCGTCGCCTGGGCTCCGGCAAGTCATAGGCTCTGGCTAATATTTCGTTTCTCAATCCAGCGCCACCGCCTCTGCCAATACCGGATTTGCTACGAGGCCTTGTACTCCTTCTTTTAATAGACTGAGACGCTGTAAAGCGCATATTGAACTTATTGTTTCTTCAATTGGCAACTGCAGCAGATTCTTATTCCCGCTGGCTTGAATTAAATGGGGAATTTCATTCCATTTTACTGGTTCCAGGTCATGTACCAACTTAAACAGTATTCTACCATGTATTATCTGCTTGATTGCTGTTGCATCGACAAACTTGGTACGTGTCTCTTGAATGTCTTTAGCCAGCATTTCCTTCAGCCTTAAGGCTGCAGATGCAGGATTGGAATCCCCTAGCTGCTTACTGTGTTGAAGAAGTTTCCAAAACCGTTCCAGTAAGAAAGGCCAACCGCCGGTAGCTTCCATTACAGCCGAAATCACTTGTGGACTGCCAACTAAATCTGAGTCGCTGAGGAACCTACCCACCATTTCTTCTTTCCACAAATCTAGGAAGATAGCATCGGCCAGTGTTTCTGCTTTTTCCCGTTTAGGTTTTGGCAATTGGACCCACCGTTCGGTGGACTCAGGGTCAAAAAGAATTAACCAGCGCACAGAACGATTACGGCGACAGTATTTATTCAACACGATCTCCGCATCCTGCATAACTTGTGGCAAATCAACAGAACTAAGAGCCAGACTTGTTGCATGGCAGTACACTATTGTACGTTCTCGACCTTTCTTTTGGGCTAAGCGGCGTAGGTAATTGCAGACTTGTTCCGAAGAAGAACACTGGGGTGGCATTTTCTGCAATATGCTGGTGTTCTTACTTGCTCCAGAATCGAACATTAACTTTAACGTGCGTGGCACATGGTTTAAACCCAAAGCAGGGCTGCCAAAAATCAATCCTATGCCACGGCCTGCTTTCATCAGATCCCCGGCCTGTTTTGTGGTAAAGGGGCTTCTAATACCACGTTGTTCGTCAATAAGGGAACGGAAATGCTGTACATCAAACTCCATCGGGGCTGGGCCTGTTACAACTTCCACCAGGAGCCGATCTATTTCTTGTTCTGAACCGAGTGCCCGGACAACGTTACCGTTTCTCAGCCGGTAGGTGCCACCTTGCCTTTTTACCAGTACACCTAGATCTACCAGCTCTTCCAGGAGAGATTGGCTCTGTTCCAGGGGTGCCTCTCCAAAACCCTCCTGCCACCAGCTCTTAACTAAGTTATGAATCTCGGTAGTAGTAAACTCCCGCCTGTAGCCATCGCGCTCTTTTGTTTGCTCTACGATCATGGCATAGACTATCGCCTGGTAGCGCGCGTCGAGAGCCACGGTCCACTCGAATCGTTCCCGCATAACGTGCCGCACGTCTTCGCGTCTATACACTGCTTCCACATCTTGCGGCGTGATCTCATAAGGCGGTTCGTACTGGGAGTTGCGAACCATCTTAATCAGTTCTTGACAGAATAACTGGATCAAAGCAGGGTGATAGTTTGTATAGCAAAGTATTTTTAAAACTGCCTCATTGTGCTCTTTCTTATCGAAAACGAAGCCAAGGGAGCTCATAGGGTGTTGAATTAAGTCCCGAGCCGCCCGCGGCTCTAACGGCCCTACCACCGAGGGTTGGCCAAGCTGGGCAAATGGGTGGTTTGCTAGTGAACAATAGCGTTGAACACTGTGTAGGCCACAGAAGACTACCTTGAAGCGCCGGTCTGTCCGATCCATGATTCGCTTTAAAAGCTGGACTTCCTGAAAATTGACCTTGGCATCTGCGGCCATGAAGTTGTCTGCCTCATCCAAGAGAACAATGATTCGCAACTTGTCATTAGATTTTAGAGTGTTGATTATGCTTTGGGCTAAATTCTCACAATCAGAAGAAGTACTGCTGGGCAACAAAGCCTGTCTTATTAGCCACTCACGTAATCGCTGCCAAATTGATTCTGGCGTTAGAAACCCTTGGGGATCACCTAATGGTTTGATGTCATCATAGTACACATAGACCCCTTGCTCCGGGCGATGAAAATCACGTTCAACCATGCGTAGCAGCACCGACTTGCCTAGCTGTCGACCACCGTAAACAATACAGGTACCACGGGGATCGGCCAGTTCTTGAACCATTTGCTGCCGCCCCTTAAAAATCTCCCTGGGGATTATACCGAAGGAGCGGTACGGAATGGCGTATCCCCAAGCAACTCCACAACTGATAGCTGCCGGTAAACGAGACTCTCTTTGCGATGCTAGATAATAAAGAAGCACTTCATCTACAAGCATCGCCGTCAAGTTATGAGATTGACAGTATACGCTCCATTCTCGGTGCTGTGTTGGGGTAATCCGTCCCAGGTACATAACAATGGGACAGTTAGCAATAACCGAATACTGCTGCAGGGTTTGGTCAATGGTGGCAGCACTGGGGCGACTGTAGATAAGTACCACATCATAATGGTTGTTCCTATCCGAGCCAAACTCCGGTAACGGAGATAATGTGCCAGCAACCATGGTGGCAGAGAAGTGCATGGAATTTCTATCCTGAGCAATAAGTTTGACTTCAGGGTTTCGAAAACCAACATAATCAAGAACACAGGTTAGTTCTTTAAGTGTTTTCTGCTGATTCTTGCGGCCCCTACCCAACCGCTTAAGGTTATTCCAGGCCTCTATGGCCGGCCGGATATCTCGTCGTCTAGCGCCAGTGGTCCGGCGCATATCTAATCCGGCTGCAGATTCGCCCCGATCAAGTAGGTTGAGAACGGCGTAGGGGTTGTTCTTTTCGGCATCTTCGAGAGCGTTGTATAGATTATTGAACACGTGGCTGAATTCCTTGACTGTGCTGATTGTGGCCGGGTATCCCTCAAACCCCACATCAATACCCAATGCTACCGCCCGCTCAGCGTAGTCAAGATACTCATCGGCTAATGGCAGGTCGCCGCTGTCCAAAGCTTGTCCTGCAAGTTTCGCATACCGATCAGCAGCCTCGTAATTCTTGATATCACTGCTTTCTACCCTAAGATCATCCTTTAAAGTATCAATCCGTTCCCCTAAAGAGGCTAGTCGTTCCTGCCTTAGTTCATCTAACTCCTGTACGATTTGATCCAGCTCATCAAACAACTTGTATGTCTTTAGCGTTGAGCTGTCCTCAATTGATAATAACCGACCACTAAAAAATGAGCGGTCTGCTTCCGATAAAACATGGTCAATGGTAGCCTGTTCAATGCGATTATAAGTATCGGTAATACGTTCCTTTAGTAAGTAGCGTGCTTCGGTAAGCCTGTGTTCTTTTTCTTCAGAAATCTGCTGTACAGCTGGAGAATTGGCCTGTGTTAGTTCTATCAAGACAAGGTCGGCAGCTAGAAAGTTGCGGTTTTGAATATGGCAGCTGCAAGTCTTTTCCCAACGGTATTCGCCCGGCAGTATCTTCCATAGGGGCTCGTCGGGTTGGAAAGGCTGTTCCAAGTTGTGCATCCCATCATCGTCTAAGGGCGGGTCATCCAAAAGTAGTAATGGCCGACGTAGTACACGGATCCAGTCCCCTTTGTTTGAAGACCCTTCCGATTCGGGTATTCTTGCATTGATGCCTTTCAAGAAATTGTTTAGCCACCATCTTGTTACCTGTCTTAGTATACTCTCAATCAACTCCGATCCCATCTCGGTTGTTATCGGTTCAGCAGTATACGACGAAGACTGTTCTTGGATAAATTTCTCGTATGAAGCCAGTTGCTCACGCAGCTTCATGGCAGTAAGATAACGCCAGTCTCCCTTTTGCTCTAAAGTATTACCAATGTTCACTGCCGCAACCCAATTCTCGAAAATGGTCTGTAGATCTTGTAACTTGTGAATAATTTGTTCCAAAGGCTTACCGTCAATAGTTGGAACATAGGCGCGATTATCATAGGCAATTCTGGTTTCTTCTTCCACCAGCTTGTTCATGGCACGTCGGCTGGAAAGCCAGTTCGTTAGGGTTGTCTGGACAATGTCAGCCTCATCGTTTTTGTTGTCCTTCACAATCTCTAGGGCACTTGCTATCCTGCTATCCTTGCCCCCTAGTCTACCTAATACTTTCCGTGCTGGGGTATAGCCAGGGCGACTACCTGTCACCTCTTTTTCCCAGTCAATGGCATTCTGGGCAGCTGCAGTTGCCAGGTTTCCCCATTCAAGGGCTCCGTTGGATATTTGGGCATGATAAGAATCCAAAGACTCCCCCACGGCAGCAAATTCAATCACAGCATTCAAAAGCTGTACGAACCTGTCGGATGGATCTGCCAAATGACCGACCGCGTCTTGGAGCCAAGAGTGAGCGCCGGTTTGTGGGGCCAGCAGGGCAGCTGGCAGCGCTGTAATCGCTATATAATGGGCTAAGGAACGAGATGAAATATTCAAATGGAGCAATAGTTCCGAACATGGTTGGGGGTGGCAACTTACAATATTATAAAGCAGGTCAATCTCTTCTGAGCTCTTCCAGGTTGCGTTCTGGCTCAGGAAACTAGCTAGCAGTAACCAGGAAGGGAAAACAGGGTTAGTATCTTCTTCCGCAGTAGTATCTTCTACCTCCCGGGCTAACCAATATGCCTCTGCAACTTGGGCCCGTCCCAAGCACTTCCAAACAGCCTGCTTCATTTGGACCACATGGGTTGGGGGCGCCGGGTCTGTCTTCGCAGAAATTACTGTCGGGGAAACTTCTTTTTTGACCGACGGACTCGGGTCGGTTGTAATTTCCTCGTCAGGTTTGATCGTTTCCACCACTTCGGGCCCTGTTGGTGGTAGAGCATCGGATTTATCGGATTGGAGTTCATCTTGTCCACCAATTTCATCGACTGGTGGGATATCTTCTTTAGGTTCTTCGAGCGGCGTTATTCTTAATAAATGGTCTTCTGCCAGGTCTGGAAGTGGCTTTTCAGGGTCACTCATATCGGCATCTGTCTCCAAGCACGATAGGATTATGTTAGTATAGTCCTTTATCTTATCCCATAAGATGTCAGTCTTGCTCCAAGCCTCCTTCTGTTCTGCAGCTGAAGATGCTTGGACAGAACGTAGTTCCAGCGCCTGTTGTGCTAACGGGCGCAGCATTTGTAGACTCTCTTTTACCGATTGATGGTGTTTCTGCTGAATATGGCGATAGCTTTCGGCCTCCAAAGGGATCTCCTGGACAAATGCGATTTCCGAACGTTGCTCCGGGCTAAGCTCGGAAAGTAACTCAACTACATCTTGGATAAACCGCTCCGCGGCATCAGCAGTCTCTTTGTAGTTCGCCCAAGCATCTATAACTTCTTCAAGAACAAGTTCAAATTCTTCTATATTGATCGATGCTGAACCTTCTTTGATACAGCTTGCTACCATTTGCAGTATGGATATGGGTTCAATATCAGCCTTACTTTTGTTATGCTTTTTAGCCGCTACCGGTTTTGGCCTTCTGGTCTTTTTATCCCGAACTGGAACACTCACATCAGGAACAACGGCTGGAGATTTTCTCTTGATTCTCTTGATGCCACTTACATCATTAAGGTGTGCCTTGGCATCTTCAACTTCAGCAACATTTATGAAATCAAATCCGATGCTAATCCGTTCCTTATCGCCGCAAACAACCAACGACAGGGCAACCGGTGCCAAGCCATATTCTTCAATCAATTTTTTGGCCATCGGTCGAAGACTGTCGGCTGCAATCACACCTAGAGACTTGATTTCTTCAGGTTGAACACTCAAAAGCGCATCGGATGTCTTTGCTCTAGATTCTTCCGCCAACCAAACCTTCAGTAGCCGTTGCCGTAAAGTCTCACGTTTTAATTGACTTAAGTCACGACCTAGTTGAGGCATCACCCTATACAGCACCAGAACGATATCCTCTAGACTCATCTGCTTTGTGTACCACTCAACAAACTCGTCAAAATTGCGGACAGACACAACAAATACCCCCCTCCTTTACCTGTCAGAGGTTCTTGCCAAGCCATGACTATGATACTATTTGATCATTCTATCTCTTGAAGTTCTCCTAGCTCAAGATTATATAATCCGTATCTGCTTTCACCAGGTATGCCCACGATTGAATCTATTAGATGTTATAGAAGTAAGATATTCTGTCTGTTTTCTGCTGTCTACAAAGCATAGGAATTTTAGGCGACGTTTCAAAAGTATTATCTACTATTCTAAAACTACGCCCGAGTAATTTCTCTAGATGTAGTTCCGGATTGGCAATGGTTGCTGAGGCGGTGATATGCTTGGGAAACGTATCAAGAAATGACATTGCATGTTGAATTCGTCTGAACAGAAACGCGGAATTACTACCAACTACCAACTACCAACCACCATCCCCCCACTTTCCTTTTGCAAGTTAGTACTCCAAAAAATTAACCAAATACCTTATGTCCCGCTCTTGTCCAAATATTTGCAGCCAGATTGTTTAGTTCGATCACTAGGACAACTTTTGCTCTGCTTTGTAAGCTTCATAGCCATGAAGATATGGATAATTAAAAACTGTTGACCTTGTCATTCTTAATTAATATTCTTCAAACTATGACCATTTCCTTCCTTTGCTTCCTTATTCTAATATGAATGCCTTGACACAGTAGAAGAGTAAGAAGTTTTAACAGGTGACAGTCACCTGGAAGATGTAAGAAGGCGCGGGGTGGGCAGACTTCCAGCGCCTTCTTTTCTTTTCCTCCCGGGAACAAATAATGAACCTTTTTACGGTAATCCGAAAACCTTTATTGATGGTCCATGTTTTTAAGGCTGTCAATACTGTTATACCCCTTAAGGAATGGTATAATAGTTGCAAGAGGGACCATTGTTTGAGGAAGTTCTCATAGGGATGTGAATACGATCAACATTGAAGAAATAAGGAGCTTAATAAGAAACAATGATAAAACACCCCCTTTTCTAACTCTTTTGCTCTTATTATTACCTTCTGTGACGGTTTTGGCAAGCCCGGCATGTGTAGCAGAAACGCCTGCCCCTGGGGAATTAGCCCTTGGGGGTAGGCGTTATTTGTTTCCTATT
>DURJ01000058.1 GCA_012837285.1 Bacillota bacterium | reverse complement strand
GCAACCGCTAAACGCATCCATCCCTATACTAGTCACGCTATTGGGGATTGTGATGCTCGTTAGACCAGTGCAACCGCTAAACGCATCCGTCCCTATACTAGTCACGCTATTAGGGATTGTGATGCTCGTTAGGCCTGTGCATTCATAAAACGCCTCATCTCCTATGGTGGTTACTATCCCGATCTCGCCTTCGTCAATAGTTCCTTCTATTTCAAAATCTCCATAATAACCTTCTTCGTCTATTTCACTTATTTTTATTGTCTTGGGAATCTCTATACTGACATCACCGTCTCCGTCATAGTAGCTAATTATCAATGGTGTTAAAACGTTAATTTCCTTTGTTCCTACAGTGCCGGAGCCGTCTTTGGCAGTTGCCTTAACTGTTACTGTGCCGACTCCTGTTGCTGTTAATAATCCCGTGTTGCTGATTGTTGCTGAACCGGTTCCATCTGTTACTGACCAAGTTACTGCCTTATTTGCTGCATTTGCCGGAGTTACAGCCGCACTCATTTGCAGTGTTCCACCATTTGCAACTATTGTTTCATCATCTGCACCAGTCACACTAATAGCACTTACACGCTCTTCTGAGGGCTTCGATGAACCTCCGCCGCCCCCGCTGGGTTTTCTGGGGGGTGTTTGTGTTTTGCTGGCTATGATGGCCGATTCCACACCCTTACCCCAATCGATTTCGTCCGGTTTCTGCTCGATGACTACACCGTCGACGTTGATTTCGGCGGTGCCGATGCTGCCTTGGCCGGTGATTTCGACTCCGGCATCAGCTGTAACGGTGGTGACGCTAGCTTCTTTGTCTAGGTCCACCTGGGTTCCGCTAGCATTCTTAGCTACGACTAGGTTATCTATTGTAGAGCCTGCGCCCACTTTCACGTTGGCTTTTTCGGCTGCTATTTCCACCTCAGCAAAGTTTCCGGTTAGGACAACTTCGGTACTTTTGTCCAAGTCCTTGGGTAATTCAACCCGTTCAAAGGAACCATCGTCTCGGCAAATCAAAATGGCCCCTGATTGCAGTACTACTTTGGGTACCGATGTGGACCCTTCGGCCACGATCCTGATCTGGCCGTCTACTTTCTCTACAGTGACGGTGCCATGTAGCGTACAGCTACGGAAGATAACGCTGTTTATGCCGCCACCTTTGACTTGAGTATCGCCTTTGACGGTTACGTTATCTAGTATTACAGTACCGTCGCCAACGGTTTCGGCAATGATAAGATCGCCGGTTATTGTTAGATTCTGTAGGGTAACCCCGTCAGCTTTGATGATAACGTCGCCACTGATAGTTTCTACGCCTTCTTTTGGTCCGTAGGTTCCGGCTTTGTCAAATATCTTTCCTTCTATTACCGGTTTTTGATCTAACGCTCGTGCGAGGATAGCTGCAGTTTGGGCTCGAGTTATGAGACCGTTGCTTCCCAGCTTCTTCAGTACGGCTTCCCTTTGTTCGGTGGTGCGGGCGGTTTCCCACTGCTGCCAGCCAGCGGCACTAAGACCTACCGGTTGGGGTGCTAAGGTGGTGGGCGTGTAACCGCTCATGAGCCCTAAATTAACAGCAGTGGCAACATCGGCCTTGGCCCAAGCACTTACTTTGCCGGCATCGATAAAGGGTACCAGTACAGTATCTTGCTCGGCTTTAGTAGCGATCTTGCCATAGCCGAAGGCCCGCACTAACATAGCTGCCGCTTGTTCACGGGTGATGGGACGATAGGGGCTGAAGGTTCCGTCCGGATTACCGGCCACATAACCGTAAGCGGCTGCCGCCTCTACCTGACCGGCAAACCAATCCTCTGGTTTGACGTCCTTGAAGCGACTAGTCCCTGTTACCGGAGTAATCCTCAGACTCTTATTCACCATGGTTACGAATTCGGCCCGGGTAACAGTTAGGTCCGGTCGGAAAGTGCCATCGGGTAGACCGGATACTGCTCCCAGGTCCACTAGTTGTTGGATGGCCGCCTCGGCCCAATGGCCCTTAATATCCGGTGCTGTTGGCGCTGCTGCTACTGGAACAGCTGGGAGCAATAGCGCCAATAGGGTCAAGACGGCAATAAGACGATGAGACTTCCGTCGCAATTGGGTACACCTCCGCTCTCGTTTTTGGGTTTTGGGAACACAAGGTGCTATTTGGAACAGGGTTTCCTTCGCGCAGCGTTTCACAAACTGCTCATAACGTTCCTCCTTTAAGTCTACATTCCTTGCGGTATTGTCATCTGCCAATACCCCCGTAATTTATTATCAGCTCGGCCCTGGTATTGACGTTCAGTTTTCTATAGACAGCAGACATATGAGAGTTGGCAGTGGAATACTTGATACCCAATTCTTTGGCCGTTTCTTTGAGCATAAGACCTGCAAGCAATAAGCGGAAAACATCCTTTTCGCGGGGTGTTAGGCTTGAGACACGTTCTTCCTTGTCTTTGTTGCTTAACGGGAGTTGTTTAGCAGGGCACAATGGGGGTTCATCGTCACAGGTTTTCGCCCGTTTATCGTACAGCTCCATATACTCACCCCCTTGACCGCTCATCTGGTTTTCGCTGAAGTGTTTATCGCACACCCACCGGTGGCGGTACCCACAGCGGTTGAAATGCATCGGGTGATAACATAAGCGCATAAAATTGCTTAGGCTTTTCCTTGTTTCTATCTTCATCATGACCGAAATACCTCCGGCTGTAATCATCCTGGGGGTGATAGTCAAGCGCAAAAGGGGTGATTTAAGGGGTGATTTTACCAAAAACACTTGGTTCGGTCTTAATCCTTACCCTCCTGCGTAGTTTTGGTGAACAGATGCAGGTCACGATGGATGAACAGGTTAAGAAGTCTAACGCCATTAGTTATAGTGAAGCAAGATAATTATAGTGAGATTCTTAAACCAAAGCTTTAAGGATATTGCTATATTCTATAACGCAATTGCTGTTTTTTAGTTAGAGGCTGACCCATTCCCTTGCTCTACATTACGTTGTATGACTACTTAGCCCTTCGGGGCGGCACGGGGACCGCCCCCTACACCGTGCCCTGGGGACTCGGGGCGGCACGGAGACTGCCCCCTACACCATACCTTCGGGACGCGGGGCGGCACGGGGACTGCCCCTGCACCATACCTTCGGGACGCGGGGCGGCACGGATAAGCCCTGTACATCATGTCCTCGAGGCGGCTAAAAGCGACAGTCACCTGGGTGTTTTCCCAGGCGACGGTCGCTTTCTTATAAGAAGTGACATCGGATTCAAATAGCAAACGTACGTGTCATTCCGAGTGAAACGAGGAATCTTGTCCCGGATCCTTCGCTTCGCTCAGGATAACAATTCTGCTATGCGAGTGACAAGCACCAACCAAAACCCTTGATTTCATATCGTTATTACGATATAGTTTGCATATAACATAGATGGGGGTGGGTATTATGCCGAACATTAGACCAAGCTCGGATTTAAGAAACAGATAT
>DURJ01000057.1 GCA_012837285.1 Bacillota bacterium | reverse complement strand
GACCCGGAATTTATCTATACTCCCAGCGTACTAATGGATTGCGCCAGAGCGGCTATGCTCTTGGTAAGCTCATCCAGCTTGGCTTCCATCCGCACCAGCAGGTACAGGGAAACCACCACCGGGAAGCCTAAATTGGCTATTTGGGCCCATAGGCCTTGTTCCATCAGTTATCACCTCGCCTTGTCTAGACCAGTTCCAGCTCGGTGACCTCGCGGCTTACAATGCGCGCAGCCGAAATCTCGACTAAATCCCCGCCGCTGGTAACGAAAATGTTGTGGTCGATTATATCCTGCATCGCTTGCGCCACTTCCGCACCGGTTAGATCCTCCCGCGGCGCTGCCAGGGACAGGGAAGCATTCTTACCGGCAGCGTTCTTAAACACCAACATTAAAGTCTGTTCCATCCAGCTCACCTCCTTCTAGTTTTTGGGCACCTGTGGCTGCTACAGCCCGTTGTGCTTTAGAACTGATCCAAAGTACCGGTGTCGATGCGCTTTACCGTAAGCAGCGGATACTGCTGTAATCCGGTCAAAGACTGGGCCACAGCGTAGACGTTTTCATCAAGGGCATCGGTTTTTACATTGCTAAAATAACGGTTCTTAATAATAGGTTCATTATCCTCGCCAATCCCAGTCTGTAGTTGAAGCTGCATACGGCTACTCTCAGGAGTACGCTCTACTGCCATGATCACACCTCCTTCCGTCCGCCTTCACTTATAGACTGACGAACGGAGGCTATTTGGACCTGGTGGGCGAGCACTTTTTTTAGCCGGGCTTCGGCCCGAGCATAGGCCCCCTTGGCAGTGGAAGGAGCAATGTTTAGTTGACGGGCGATGGCAGCAAAAGTCAGTCCCTTAAGTCGGCCGGCTACCACCTGCTGCTGCCGCGGTGTCAGCTTGGCAACAGCATGCCAGAACGCTTCTTTATCTTCCGTCGAAAGAGCTTGTTCTTCCGGCCCCGGCTGATCCGACGCCAATACCGCAGCCAGCCCCAACCCATCTTTAAGCGGTGCATCCAAGCTGGTTCCTTCCCGTTCCCGTAGCCGTTGGCTGCACCTTAACGCGTACCGAACAGCGTAGTATACCTGCCGCTTCACATACCAGGTAAAGGGAGCTGTTCCCGGTCGAAAATTATAGATCGCTGTAAGAAGAGCTAAATTCCCCTCTTGAGCCAGATCGTCCACTAGGTCCGGCTGCAGTGCCCACCGGCGGGCCGTGGCCCAGACCAGCGGTTGAAATCTCCTCACTATCTCCTCCACAGCCGCCCTGTTATCTCGTTGCGCTGCCCGAATAAGCTGCTCCAGTTCCTTTCCCGGCTGCATGTTTTCCTCCCTCCCAAGCTCAATGTGTGCGGTCTGGTCCTGCCGCGGTAGGTTACGGTCAACCTTTTGTTAGCCCATAAGCTTATATGTTAACATTGGGGTAAAAGAGTAGCCCGGTCACGGCCTCTCTGTTATTTCTGCTCCAGTTTTCGGATAAACTCTTTCCAATCAGCGTCGGTGGCCTTTTCCTTCGCTTTCCTCAGAGCCACCGTTACAATGGGTTTGTCCATAATGTAATCAGGCAGATCCGGGGATATCTCATGCCGATCCTTCCCGGCCAAATCGAACATGGTCTCTTTATCGCTCTTGGTCAAACCAAGCCGCCGGGCTATTTTCTCCAGCATGTTGATATCCGGCGGATTCCTTCTGCTCTTTTCAATATCGCTCAAGTAGGCCGCGGTAATATCCAAATCTGCCGCCAGGCTGCGCAAGGTTAGGCCGCGAGCCTTTCTTTTGGCGGCGATAAACTCACCGAATCTTACACCTTCCATTATTCAACTCCACCCCTCTGTGGTGCTAACCACTTGTTTGATCTACCGGTCTTACCGGCACTGCCGCCGGTGTGTTCCCTTATCTTTTGTGAAGCACCCTGTCTCTCGCTTCTTTCTAATTAGCTGTAGATTCTCCAGCCTAATGCGAGCCGCTTGAATCGAAACTTCAAACAGATCGGCCAGCTCGAAGGTTAGATAGTCTGTCCATAGATCCAAGCTGATATGGGTGCCTCGTGCATAGAACCGGGCTTCAATTCCCACCGATCTAAATCTCCTCCACGCCGCCAGAGCAAACGCTTTCCTTGGCATTAGCAGCGCCGAGGACAAACAGTCTGCCTGCCACTCCAGCCAATCGTCATCGCTGACCAATTGCCGTCGTCTATTTTCGATATCCACCCGCCGGCAGCGGATAAAGAACTCCGGATTTGAGCAGAGCGGCAGCTGTCCGGCATCCATTGCATAGCAGTGTCGGTGCAGCAACCAGTGCCCCAGCTCATGCCCCACAGTAAATCTCCCTCTTCGGATTTGACTGGCGCTGAGCAAGCTGTTGTCGATGAGAATGGTGCCTTCTTTAGCCCGAATATGTTTGGCTTCGTTCCGATCAGCATCATACACCGGTACCAAACAATCACTAAACACCGTCATGCCCAATATGGACCGGTTGTGGGACAAGTCCTGGTAATCCATCTCCAAGCCCATATGAGTCTCGGCCAAATGCTCAATGTCCACAGCAGCGGGCTCAGCCCCCAGGCCCGGATTGTAGCCGGCCAAGATTGCCTCGGCAATAGCCTCGATTTTAGCCTTCGTCAAAATCGGAACTCCATTCTTTTTCCGACGCACACGGACTCGAATCATCAGCCCCCCCTTTCCACTTAGGCTTAGCCTGTAACCGCTGCAGCATACCATGGATGCTTGTAAGCTGCCATGCTAACGCCATTATACACCCAGCCCTTCCCGTTGTCAACGGACCTACTACGGGGGCCGGCCAGGATCTATCGCTACACAGTGTCCCTTCACACCATTGCCACAAAAACTCTTCTTCGTTGTCACTTTGCTCCTTCAAAATGACGGGTAATCTGTTCATTTGCCGTGCTACGGACATCGCTGGATATTCAATAACGCTATTTACCCCTGAATAGACACGCTACCCAAGATCCCTCGCTGCGCTCGGGATGACAATAAGGGGCTTTTTCAGCTATCTCGGGCAGTCCCCGGTGGGCCTCTGGCCGGCCTTTAATCACCGCAAAGCCCGCTCCGTATAATACACAATCCCAATCGCTCCCGGCCCCACATGCAGCCCGATCACCGGGCCAATATCGCATATCTTAGGCTCTAGCTGCAGCTTAGCCTGTATCTTCCCCGCCAAATCCTTAGCCTGATCCAGGCAATTAATATGATGAACGGCAATTTCCCGAATGCCATAATCAACATTATCTTGCAGTGTCTTATCAATCATAGTCATAATAGCCTTGGTTTTAGTTCTTACTGTCTTCAGCACCGTGGTCACGCCGTTTTCCACCGTCAACACCGGTATTATCCGCAGCAAATTACCGATTAAGGCGCTGGCGCCCCCGATCCGTCCACCTTTTTGTAGATAAACAAGATTGTCAGGTATAAATAAAAACCGACTGCTCCTGATATTGTTCTCCGCAGCTTCCTTCACTTGATCCAAGCTTTTGCCTTCTTGGGCCACCCGTGCGGACACAATCGCCGCAAACCCCAACTGCATAGAATTAGACCGTGAGTCCATAATCTCAATCTTGGCCTGGGGGTATTTTTCCAGCACCATCGCCTTCACCTGACAGGCACTGGCATAGGTACCGCTCATATCCGCCGACAGAAAGATACAAAGAAGGTCGTCCCCCTGGGCTACCACCCTTTCCATCTCCCGGTACAATTCGCCCACAGACGGTTGGGAGGACACCGGAATCCCTCTTTTCTCCATTAGTTCATAAAAAGTCTCGTTTTCTACTTCCGTCTCCTTCATGCTTTCTGTTTGGAAACAAACATACAACGATACGACTCTAATGTCCAAAGTTTCTCTTACCTGCGGATCGATATAACTGGTACTGTCGGTGATAATTCTTACCGCCACCGGCATGCCTCCCCTATAGTTCATGGGCCGACAAGTCTAGGATCTAGAAACTCCTTCTCATTATAGCATGGGACTGCCGCTATCTGCAGTATTTTATGATGTTTTTCGACAAACCCATTTTAGCCCTAAGGACAGTCTGAGATAGCTGGGAAAGCCCCTAATTGTCCTTCTTCAACTCCGTTTTTGGAATGGCTGGCGAAGAACATGGTTTTTCAGTGCTCTCGGGCAGTCCCCTCGGCTGGCGCAGTCCCTGTGGCTGGCGGTGCTTGGGGCTGGCCTGCTCGGGCCCTTCAACATAAAAACGAGCCCGGCGCGGGCTCGTTTTACCAGCTATTTTTCGACCTTAAGCCTAACTTCCTGTTAATCGGCGGCGAAGAGTACGGATAGCAATTTCGTGGTCCCCAAACATTTCACAGATAGAAATTTGATCTTGAGCCATTTTCTCCAGGGTCTGCTCCATTCGGGCTTGGCCGTCCTTCAATGCTGCCACATCAGCTTTGAGCTCAGCCACGTCAACTTTAAGCCCGGATACATCCTCTTTAAGCTCGCCCACGTCAACTTTAAGCCCGGATACATCCTCTTTAAGCTCGCCCACATCTCCTTTCAACAGGGCAACATCTGCTTGAAGCTGTTTTTGGCCTTCCTTAATGTCGATGTTATCTCTATGTACTATCGCGACTTTTCCAATCAAATCCGTTAACAACCCTTCAATACGTTCTAGCCGCTCCTCACTCATTTTGCAACCTCCCCGCCCACACAATCCGTCCTTTGCTTCTTTCAACATTATAACCTATTAAACCAAAAACAGGAACCTCCCGCGATCATTCACTTATAATTTTACTGAAGGGGATTTGGCTTACTCACGACTAAATCTTACCGAGGGGATGTGGGTTGGAGGTGTCACAACCGACTCGCCGTAAGTACAGGGCCCAAAAGCACAAGGGCCTCAAAAGAAGCCCTTGTCACTCGGTGTGTTGCTATTTCTCCTTTTCCTAGGCCACGGTTTCTAATACAGCCGGCTCAAATCTATCTCTGCTCTCACTGTGAGCAGCGGATCTACTAACTGCGAAATCTTAACATCCACAATGGCCGATGCCAGAATATAGGCCTCTTCAAAGGAAAGATCCTTGGCCTCCATCAGGTAATTCACCGCATCCCGGATGGCAATCTGCGCCGCTGTAAACAACTCTACATGGGATCCCATGAACATAATCCGGTTGCCTTTTTCCAGTACCGGACGTTCTAAGCCGGTATTCTTCTTCAGATCTACCCGTACAGTAACCACTGCCCGGCATTCCACCCCAGTACCGCACAGCTCACCGTCACCTTGAGCCGCATGGCAATCGCCCATATGAAGCAGGGCCCCTTTAACATTCACCGGCAGGTTCACTCGGCACCCGGCACCAATCTCGGCCGTGTCCATGTTCCCACCATGATCCCCCGGCGCCCCACACGGTATGGCTTCTCCCTTGGGAGCTATGCCGATAACACCTATCATGGGTTTAATAGCAAAGGAGAAGTTCTCGTCCCAAATAACTTTATTGTCCTTAATCGGTAGAATCTTAGTGGTAGCAGTCCCCACTTCATCCGCTAACACTCCCAGGCCCGGTACAGCCACCATAACTCCTTGCTCAGCCACGTCAATGCTAAGGATGTCTACCACCAGGGTATCCCCAGGCTCGGCTCCTTCAATATAGATCGGACCGGTAGCCGGATTCACCCGATCAAAATCAATCGACTCTACTACATCTTCCGGAGTGAGAATTTGGTTGTCAAAGCAATCCTCAGTCTCGATTACCAAGATGTCACCAGGCTTAGCCTTAGCTATCGGCTTCGCCTCCGAGCCAATAGCAAACTGTTTATACTCCCGCGAAACATGGATAATCTTACTCTTGGGCTCTGCCATTGCCGTTCCAGCCAACACCAAAACCAGAGCCAATGCCACCGTTAACGCAATAATCTTACTTCTTAACTTCAAGTTGCTCCCTCCCCATTTGTTATTGTTTTTATATATTCCACCTTATCCCATTAAATCCTCTTTTTACCGCTGACTGTTTGTTGATAATTTTGTCCCTGTTTCTTTTGGCTTTTCTTGTCATAACTTTATGCACATAATAGCTTGCGTTTATGACAACGCTAGCATATACTATCATTATGGAGGGATATAGCTATGTTGAATTATGAATTGGTAGGCCCCCGATTTAGTGAGTTGCGCAATAAAAGCGGCCTAACCCAAAGCCAAATTGCTAACTACCTCGATGTCGACCAAAGCTACATTTCGAAATGTGAAAAAAACGAGCGGCGCTTTAGTGCAAATCTCCTGGAAAAAGCAGCAGCTCTCTTTGGGTGTTCCATAGAATACTTTACGGAGGAAACAAGCAAGTTCGAACCCCTACCCATAGCCCTTAGAGCCGAAGGTATAACCGCTGAAGATCTAGAAACCATAGCCGCCATTAACCAGATTGCAGTAAATTTGCGCGTCATGGAAGGATTGATCGAGGGGGAATGGTTGTGAAAGAAAAAATAGAAATAAATGCAGAAGCTGTAAGTTTGCGTAAGCAGCTTGGAGAAGACATAGACTCCCCAATAGATATCTTTTCTTTGCTTCACAATAGCAAGGACCTAACAATCGTGTTTTACCCTATGAGCGATAGGGTAAGCGGGATGTGCATCAGGGACGGAAATAACAGAGTAATCGGGATTAATTCCACTACCACCTATGGGCGTCAGCGGTTTACAGTAGCTCACGAATTATACCATCTTTTTTTTCACGATGATTTTGGGAGTGTCGTATGTTCAAAAGACCTCGACCAGAACAAAGAACCGCAAGAAAAAGAGGCTGATATGTTTGCGTCCTATTTCTTAGCACCCTATGAGGCTTTAGCCCACTTTGTGAGAGTAAAACTGGGAAAAGAGAGATACGCCCTTGAATTAATAGATGTTATCAAGATAGAACAGTATTACGGGTTTAGCAGGCAAGCAATGTTGTGGCGACTAATAAACGACGGCTATCTATCGCGTAGGAAAGCAAATACAATGAAGACAGGGATAATATCATCAGCATTAAGACTGGGATTTGATGACAAGTTGTATCTGCCCGCTGCGGTAGAGAAGCGATATGTGACCTTGGGAAAATACGTTAGGATGGCTGAAGAACTAAAAGACAAGGGGCTTATCTCCACCGGCAAATATGAAGAACTGCTGCTAGATGGATTTAGAAGCGATATTGTCTATGGGTTCACTATTCAAGAGGAAGAGACTTATGACTAGCAGTCTAATCTTTGATACAGATTGCATCTCTTCTTTTTTATGGGTAAATAGAGAAAACATCTTAATCAAACTTTATCCGGGAAGAATTGTACTACCTACACGGGTCTATGCCGAGCTGTCGCACCCGAGCATTCCTCATATAAGGAGTAGGATAGCTCAATTATGCCTAAATGGTCACGTTACGACCAAGGATATATTGACACATACAGATGAATACAACCTGTACTATGAACTAGCAATTTCGCCACCCAGGGGTGAAAAAAGAATAGGCAAAGGTGAAGCAGCAGCTATCGCCTTAGCAATAGTGTATAAAGCAATCCTGGCCAGCAATAATCTCAGCGACATATCCAAATACATAGAGAGATTTGGCTTGAAACATGTTACTACTGGAGACATACTAGTTGCAGCATTAAATGCAGGATATATTAATGAAAACGTGGGAAATCAGATTTGGAGCAACATGATTTCCAAGCGAAGACTCCTACCGACTAGATCTTTTTCGGATTATCTTAAGACGATTAAATAAAAGCAAAGACCGGTAGGGGTCATAGCGCTTTTACCCCGAAAGCCAGCTCCTGTATGTTCGGGAATAGTGCCAAATTGAATCTCGTACCACCCGAGCTATTTCAAAGCTCTATTCTGCAGCATATGAGTCAAGAGGAATAAAGCTCCGACCAAAAACGGTGGAACTGAAATAAGGGCAAAGGTATCAGCTCTATTGTAAGTGCCGTACCTTAAGGTGAACAATGCCCCCACGGCCAGAAAGAGCCAGCCGCATTTCAGCGGCTTGTTCCAGTTCAAGACCAGTATTGCCAGCATAATCAGCGAGGGCAGCGAGTGGATCACAAACCCCAGTATCTTTAAGAACAGATTACCCTCCCCGCCAAAAACATCTAGGGAAAAAAGCATCAAAAACAAGATGAAAGCCATGCTAAGTGCTCTCGGGATCCAAATAAATTTAGCCAGACTTCGTCTATTCATCATTTTAATCTTCCTCTCCTCAAAATCTTTCCTAGTCGCCCATCGCCAACTCAAGATGCGAATGTCAAGGAGATTCAAGCCGATTTCGGGATCGAATTTTCTTCTGTATTCATAATTCTTTCCAACAACACTTATTCCTGCTCTGGCCAAAAATATTGGGTATCGAAGCAGCGGGAGCCTCCCTGGAGGCTCCCGCTCGACTTTTAGGGTATGTCTTGGTTCCTGGTACGGTCATACTCTACCAAAATCTTATGGCCGAAATCAGATGGCTTACAAACTTCTTCCCGATGGCATAATTTATGATCAAGAAAACCATCTGCAACCCTAGGGCACAATAAGCCGGGTTTATTTTTTCCCTGGCCTGATCCAAGTAGTACAGTGTGTGCACAGAGCTGGAGATCACCGCTATCAGCCCCAGGGCAATCAAGGCTATCCCCCAACCCACCGAGGCCGAACCTAGTACCAGAGCGGCTAGAGCTATAACTGCAGGTACCACAAACATCGAGCCGTATTTGGCCACCACCGTTTGCCGCTCATAGTTATTGTTGTTATACAAAACCAGTGCTCCGATAGCGTAGCCCAGGCCCACCAGCAGTCCGAAGTACAACAGCCCGTAGCCAACAGCATAACTGCCAATAGGCAAATCAAGAAACGGAATCCGAGCTGTTGCCTTCTTAACACTAGTATAAAATAACAAGAACATCATAAATGTAAACAAGCCAATACTTGCTAAACCCTCAACAAAACTGTCCACCTGTTCCTGCCTAAGTGTGGCCAAAGGATCTTTCAGGTGCAATAAGAAGTACTGGGTGTAATTACTCAGCCCACCGGTTATTTTGTCGGCAGCTGCTGGGGCCGCCTGCTCACCCGCCAAAGGCTGCCCACACTCAATACAAAATTTATGGTTCTCGGCTACCTTGGCCCCACACTCGGGACAACTATTCATGTCTCCTCCTCTTCCTTTCTTATGTCTCCCCGGTCGACTCTATTTTTCATACATAATCCAGCCGTCATTAACCCAATCAGTTATCCGGAGCCAGATATTGATCTCATCATCGATTTTAGTATCATATACATGCCATTCATCCTGAACAGTTGTAACACCGACAACCTCGCTCTCAACGCTGGGTTCCCTTTTCAGTTCGGTGCCCTCCGGTACTACGATCCGGCTATAATACAATTCATTGCACAGGGCTTCCGCTGCGCTGAGCTCTTTAGCCGATTCCACTTGTTCTGGAGTGATTCTGGTGAATAAATCCCCGTCGATGACAATCTCATTCTCATTCACTTTTTCCACGTGAGCTTCCCCATACTGGGTCACCGCTAGGCCTGTGGTCTCGGTAAAACCGGTAACCTCAACCGCCAGCTCATCCTCGTCGTCGGTAAACGGCGCAAAAACCCTAATCCTTCCGTCGTTGGTAAACTCTAAGAAAACACGGTCCCATTCCGAATCCAACTCCCATGTTCCCACCAGATCCTTGAGGCCCAACAGGTTGGCAAACAATAGCCGATTGGAAATATAGACCTTGGAGTACTTCTCCAAATCCCGTATCATTTGTTTCCCTTCGGTCTGGTCCGTGATGAGATATGCTTCGTTCTTGCTATTGTAATAAGCCACCGCGCTTAGATTATCCGATATTTCCAGCCCTTCCACGTCCGACGCTACCAGTACCGGTTCGGCCCGAAAGTCATAGGCATACAATTCGTCGTCATCATTTAGATAACATAAAAGTCCTGGCGCTGTTAGCTTATAATCAACCACATCAGCGGTCAGGCGCTTGTTTTCTCCGTCCGGGTTACCTGCATATAACGAAGCGTCTTTGGTCCGATAGACCAGCAGACGACTTCGTTCCCCACCCAGCATAAACTCCGACACCTCTGAAGCCACCAAAGTATTTTTTTCGGCCGCTAAATCTCGATAGAAGAGTTTCTCATCACTATTGATAAAGTAGAGCTTTTTCCCATTATCCACCAGCCAGTAGTGGGCCACATCCGATGCCAGCCACTCCGGGGTTCTCCGGTCCCGTACAACATACAATTCGCCCTTATCCTGTGCGTGATCAAAATCGGCCAGATAGGCGATGTTATTGCCGGCCAAATTAGGGCGGGATGCATCACTGCAGTTGATCTTTACATTATCGTCCTCATCCAGCTTTCGCGTGTAAAGCTCCCGATCCTGGGTGAGATACCACATTACTTGTCCTTCCGGATACAAAACAAAACAACTTACATTAGAAGCAATCCGCGTTTCCGGCTCTGTTCCTTGTTTCACGTAAAGATTACTGTCACTGCCTATATAAGCTAGCGTGTTACCATCATGGGAAAGTGTGTAATCAGTTTCATTTACCCTGCTAGCTACCCGTACCCGTTCGCCCAATGCACCTTCCTTCAGCTCCTGTATATACAGAGCCCTATCCTCTCCCTTTAGGTAAGCAAAGGTAGATTCGTCCCCCGACACCTGGACCGACCAGGGCACTACTTCCTTAGTAACTGTTGTTCGTTCGCCGTCGCTCTTCCAATAGTGCAGCACGTCTTTTTTATCAACATACAGTATGGCCGCGTCCGAAAGCAATTCGAAAGATTCCTCCCACATGTCGGAAGCGATCTTCTGTCTTTCTTCATTCTCACCCACCAGATACAGTTCGCCAACATGTGAATCCTCGCTTACATAGACTAAAATATCATCATGTACTTTTAAAACAACAGCCGGCTCACTGTTCCCACATCCTACAAGTCCTACCAGCACAATTACCGCCACCACTGCCAGTACTATCTTGTTTCTATCCACCCACGCTTCTCCCCCTCTACCAGTCAAGATTAATTCGTCCAGGCCGGCTTTCCCATTCACCCCCCATCGTAATTGAAACCACCACGAAAAAACAACCGGCAACAATTTGCCGG
>DURJ01000056.1 GCA_012837285.1 Bacillota bacterium | reverse complement strand
GGCCGGCAAATGGTACAACGGCACTTGGACAGTGGGAAGCCGGCATATGGTGTGAGTACCGGCTTTGGAGCCCTTTGCGACACTGCTATCTCACCCGATGCTCTGCACGATTTGCAGCAAAACTTGGTGCGAAGCCACGCCAGCGGGGTAGGAGACTATTTTCCGCCGGAAGTGGTGCGGGCGGCCATGCTGCTTCGGGCCAACAGTCTCTGCCGGGGTCAGTCCGGAGTGCGACCGGTGGTGGTGGAGACATTAGTGCAACTGCTAAATAGCGATGTTGTTCCTGCTGTTCATTCTCAGGGATCGCTGGGTGCCAGTGGCGATTTAGCACCCCTGGCCGATTTAGCCTTGGTTCTGCTGGGGGAGGGCCGGGCCTGGGTAGGCGGCGAACTTATCGCTGGCCAAGAAGCATTAAAGCAGGCCGGGATCAAGCCTCTCACCTTAGAAGCTAAAGAAGGATTGGCTCTGCTAAACGGTACCGCTTTCATGACTGCCGTGGGCGTCCTGACTTGGCACGAGACGTTTCGGCTCCTGACGGCCCAAGATGCAGCGGCGGCGTTAGCCCTGGCTGCCTTTCAAGGCAATACTTCCGCTTATGCCCCGGGCGTGGTGAAAGCCCGGCCCCATCCCGGCGCTGTGGCTGTGGCTAAGCACCTGAGGGCGTTACTCAGCGGCTGCACCTTAGTGGACAGCGGCCACAAAACGAAAATTCAAGACCCGTACTCTTTCCGTTGTGTTCCCCAAGTGCAAGGGACGGTTCTTGATGCTTTGCACCATGTCCGGTCTACCTTAGAGATTGAAATCAACTCCACCACTGATAATCCTTTGATTATAGAGAGCCAAGTGATCAGTGGGGGCAATTTTCACGGCCAACCCATGGGAGCCGTTCTCGATTATCTGGCCCTGGCAGTGACACCCATGGCAGCTATGGCCGAACGACGGGTCAACCAATTGTTGCACCCTGTCTACAGCGGTCTACCGGCCTTCTTAGTCCCTAATCCAGGCCTTAATTCCGGTCTTATGATAGCCCAGTACACAGCGGCGTCCTTGGTCAACGAAAATAGAGTCCTGGCCACGCCAGCATCGGTACAATCCGTTCCGGTTTCGGCTGATCAGGAGGACCATATCAGCATGGCTACGTTTGCCGCTAGTAAGGCGCGGCGCTTGGTAGTCAATGCTCGGGTGGTCACAGCCATTGAGCTACTTACTGCCGCACAAGCCATTGACTTGCGGTTAGCCCAGCAAAAATGGGATCCGGAGCCGACCTTGGGCCCGGCACTGGCCTCGATTTACGGTCTTATTCGCCAACAAGTACCGTTTATAGAACAGGACACCGTCCTTAGCGGTTACATTGAGCAGATTACGTCTCTGATTGCCGATGACGCTGTCCAGAAACAATTACAGAGACACCAGGCGGACTTGATAGATTAGCATACTACGTAAGGGAGGTTTGCTAAGTGGTGACCAATGAGGATGTTTCGACGGCCATGACCATTAAATTAGATGGCAAGTTACCATCTATGCCGGAGTTTGTGGAAGGTATACGAAGGGCACCCGATCGTGGTTTCCGCTTGTCCAAGGAGCAGGCCAGGACTGCCCTCAAGAACGCTTTACGCTATGTACCCCAGGAGCTGCACGAGCAACTGGCTCCTGAGTTCATACAAGAGCTTCTGACCCGGGGCAGGATTTATGCCTACCGGTATCGGCCGGAGGGGCGAATTTACGGTAAACCAATTGACCAATACCAAGGTAAGTGCCTGGCCGGCAAAGCTTTTCAAGTGATGATCGACAACAACCTGGACTTTGAAGTGGCTCTCTATCCTTACGAGCTGGTTACTTACGGTGAGACTGGCAGCGTGTGCCAAAACTGGCTGCAGTACCGATTAATAAAAAAATACCTGGAAGAACTTACTGAAGACCAAACCCTGGTCGTGGCTTCCGGGCATCCGGTAGGGTTATTCCCTTCCCGACCTGATGCCCCGCGAGTGATTATTACCAACGGCCTCATGGTAGGGATGTTTGATAACCAACAGGACTGGGAAATAGCGGCTCAAATGGGAGTGGCCAGCTATGGCCAAATGACCGCCGGCGGCTGGATGTACATTGGTCCCCAGGGAATAGTCCATGGAACGTTCAACACCCTGCTTAATGCCGGACGGTTAAAGCTGGGCATTCCCCACGACGGTGACCTCAAGGGCCATCTGTTTGTCTCTTCGGGCCTAGGTGGGATGAGCGGGGCTCAACCCAAGGCGGTGGAAATTGCCCAGGGAGTAGGGATCATAGCCGAGGTGGATTATTCTAGGATCAAGACTCGTCTTGATCAGGGGTGGGTTAGCCGGGTGTCGTCCGATCTGAAAGAAGTCTTTTCCATTGCTCATGAGTTCATCCAGAAGAAACAACCTATCTCCATCGCCTATCACGGAAATATTGTGGATCTACTGCAATACGCAGTGGACCATAATATAAAGATCGATCTGCTTTCGGATCAGACATCTTGTCATGCGGTTTACGACGGTGGCTATTGTCCCCAGGGGTTGTCTTATGAACAAAGAACACGACTTCTCACCGAGGACCGGGAATTACTTAAGCGCTTGGTGGACAAAAGCTTGCGCCAGCAGTTCGAACT
>DURJ01000055.1 GCA_012837285.1 Bacillota bacterium | reverse complement strand
TGGTACTGTTTTATCCACAGCCGCAGCGAACATTACCTAATGTTCTTGCGATAGATTAGCGAATGTCGAACAACTAAGACATCAATTGTCAAATTAGAGAGGAGTCAATAGTCATGGATTTGAAAATCACTGATGTTGTAGCGAGAGAAATATTAGATTGCCGGGGAAACCCCACAGTTCAGGTTGATGTAATTGTCAACAACAATATCATGGGGCGCGCAGATGTTCCGGCGGGAAGATCCACCGGTGCTAACGAAGCCTACGAGTTGCGTGATGGGGGGAAGAGATTCAAGGGTCTTGGTGTTATCAAAGCAGTGGACAATGTATTAAGCGAGATCAAACCAGCAGTCGTAGGAATGAGAGTTACGGAACAAAGAGCACTGGACCAAGCACTAATAGCTTTGGACGGTACGCCAAACAAAGCCCGGCTTGGCGCAAACGCCATCTTAGGCGTATCTCTGGCGGCAGCGCGAGCCGCAGCGGCAGGCCTTAATATACCCCTTTACAAATATGTTAACCTTAACGCTCATGTGCTTCCTGTTCCGCTCTTAAACTATATCAACGGAGGTAAGCACGCATCCAACGACCTAGAGTTCCAAGAGTTTTGCATTTTCCCAGTTGCAGCAGAAACCTTCAAGCAGGCGCTGGAGATCGGTGCTGCAGTGTATGAAGAGTTGCGCACCATAATAATCAACAAATACGGCAAAATCGCAGCTAACGTCGGTGACGAAGGCGGCTTTGCACCACCGATTGTTAAGGTAAGGGAGGCCTTGGATAACATTGTTCTGGCTGTCAAACGCTCAGGTTTTGAGGACAAAATTGTTTATGGCCTAGACTGTGCCACTACCCATCTTTATGATCCAGAGACCGGCAAGTATCACCTGGAAGGGGAACTATTGAGTACAGACGAGCTCCTTAGTTTCTACAAAGAGCTGCTGAGAACCTATCCTATTGTTACCATGGAAGATCCCTTCAGCGAGGACGATGTAAATGGCTTTGTGAAAGGTACAAAAGAGCTGAGCATTCAGATTGTCGGTGACGACTTTTTCTGTACTAATCCTAATCGTATCAGAGAAAGAGCCATACGTGGTGCCGGCAACGCTCTATTATGGAAGGTGAACCAGATCGGCACCCTAAGCGAGGCCTTAGATGCAGCCGAGATGGCGTACCGCAACAACATGGGCGTAATGGTTTCAGAGCGTTCTGGTGAAACAGAAGATCCAATAATCGCTGATCTATCTGTAGGCATTAACGCCGGCCAGATTAAGACAGGAGCACAGGTGCGTAGCGAGCGTGTGGCTAAGTACAACCGTCTGCTGCAAATAGAGGAAGAACTGGGAAATACAGCCGTATACGCTGGACAAAACTTCAAAATCCCATTCTAAAAGGATAAGTACACAAGAGCAAAATACACGCCACGGTCGGAGGGTGTTGCCTCCGACCGTTTTGAAAAACACCGGGGAGTGTAATATTTAGGTAGGCAAAGCAGCAAATAAGGACTTACGGGGACGAGATGAGAAGGAGGACTCATGAAAAAGGCCCTGGATGTCTTCGACCAAAGACACCCAAAGCGAAAAGAGTTCTAGGTATTTTTAGTATTCTACCTATCATCTCGGCAGTCCTTCTTTCGATTGACAAGCTATTTAGCATTCTCCTTAGCAGTAACAGTCTCGAGACGTCAGAGCGTGAATTACAAAAGGCCGCCCAAGAGTCTCTAGGGTATCTTTTAACGGCAGTCTTAGAGGCTGTAGATATCAGACTCATGAACTAGCGGGATAAGGGTAGACTCCGCGCCGTTGGCAAGAGGCAGCGAGAAATCATAAGCTTAGCCGGGCCCATGATCTTCAAGCGCCGGCTGTATCGAGACCAAACAACTGGCCGGCACGTATTTCTTTTCGACCAACATTTCGACCTGCCCTCGCATGCGCGACTGATGCCCAGCGTAGAAAAGGCATGCCTATTCATAGGAACCGTCGCCATCTTCCGGCAAAGTGCAAACATAATGAGCACCTTCATTCCCACAGTGAGTCATAACACCGTCTGGAAGTGCTGTCAGGAAGCCGGTAAAAAAGATTCTCAGGAGGCCGCAAATGCCCCCTACGAGGTGTTTGAAGACAGGGTGATACCAGAAAAGGAGGCCTCGTGGCAAACAAAAGAGCTCACCATCGAAGCTGACGGACTTTACATGAACCTTCAGGGCAGCACCAAAAGAAAAGGTGAGCTGAAGATGATCGTAGCCTACGAGGGTAAAGAGCAACAGGGTAACCGGCGCGCACTAAGACACCGCCGGGTGGTAGCGGGCTTAAGCGATGGCCAAGATATTTGGGAAGAAGCTAGCGCTTACTTTGCTCACACCTGGGACCTGTCTGCTCTTAACAAAATCAGCATTGGCAGCGATGGAGCCAAATGGGTTAAGACAGGAAAGGATCTCTTTAGCCATGCTACACTGCAGCTGGATTCGTTTCACCTTCGTAGAAATATCACCAGAGCCCTAGGTCCTGATAGCAAATCGCTATCAGGACTAGCCGCAGCTATTGACCAAGGTTCATTGCAAGAAGTCCAGTACATATTGGCATCTGCCGGTAAAAAGGCTAAAGATCCTAAGCGCAAGCGAATCCGTGATAATAAAAGGGGTATATTAATAACAATTGGGCCGACATACAGGCTGCCAACAGCGGCGTAAGCCTAGGCGCTACCGAGGGCCAGAATCGGCACATTATATGTACACGCATGAAGCACCGGGGCTGCCGGTGGAGTGAAAAGGGATCGGACTACATGGTCCGGTTGTTCACCCATCAAGCTGAAGGTACCCTGGAATCTCTGGCCCAACAAGACAGCCATCTCTCAATAGGATCGTAGCCCAGGTCGTCCAACAAAAAGAGCTTGATAAAGCTGCGGTAAGACAATCGGGCGATTGGCTGCAAGCTTCCATGCCGGCTCTTTCCGGGTCGCAGTCTGGGCGGCCATGGATAAAGCATGTCTTACACGGTATTGCCGAAGCGAGTTTGGTTGTTTAATCACTTAACCTTAAATAAATATTTTTTATGGGTGTCTTGCCTACTAAACGTTGACACAGACGAATGTTCGGGGACTTTTGCCAGAGAAGCGTGTGTATGCTAAAATCCCGTCTTTTACAGCAAACCAAGAGAAAAAGAGGCCGCAACCCTTATAACCACAGGGTTTGCGGCCTACACATTTTGTCAGCAACATGTAGGGGACACGCTCATTTTTTGCAGTTGGCCAAAATATTTTTTATATAAGCTTGGCGTAGCCTTTTCCGGGTAAAATCGATACCGAGGGCATTGCCAATAGCATCCGAGATCTCACTTCTATAATCGAACAGATAAAGGTTGTCCTGCTCTAATGAGCAGGCAATTTTATTTAAGCACTGGGTGATCCTTTCGGCCGAATACTTCTT
>DURJ01000054.1 GCA_012837285.1 Bacillota bacterium | reverse complement strand
TAGTAGAAGCTCAATGTGAGAAAGAAAAGCTGTACGAAAAGCTAAGGCACCTGGGCCGGCGCGAACGCAAAGTCATAGAACTACGCTATGGGCTCCCTTATGGGCACAGAAGAACACAGCGGGAAATTGCCCGCATCTTAGGCATCTCCCGCTCCTATGTCTCCCGGATCGAAAAACGAGCCTTAACTAAACTCTGCCAAGAACTGATAGCAGATGAGGGTGGTATGTAATAGAGTTCAGATGGTCATAGAGCACGTCTTTGTCGCTCTGGAAGAAGTAGCGGTGATAACGAGGGTTAATCCAGTAACAGGGAAATTGTTTTCTCCATTTTCTCATTCAACTCTTCTATATCGTGGCGACTGAGTTTTAAGTCATCAACTGGTGGAAATGGTTCGCCAATACTTACCCTAATTCTGTCTCGGCAGGGAACATATTTGCCCACCGGTAGGACCTGCCGTGTACCGGAGATAGCTACCGGTATGGCCGGTACTCTTGCTTTTGAGGCCAGATAAGCCCATCCAGGCAAGAAAGGTTTCAGCTGACCGTCAAGGCTGACTCCCCCTTTAGGGAAAACCCCGATAACGCCTCCTTTGGAAAGCTGTGAAAGAGACTGTCTTACACTTTTGAGATATCCCCGGGGACTGTTTACCGGCAAAGCCCCAACGGTCCTAACAAGAACACCTATCAAGGGAATTTTGAACACATAAGCTGCTGCGAGAAAAGTAATCTTACGCGGGATACACACCATGAGCACAAGTGGATCGATTAAGCTCTGATGATTAGCCACAAGCACAAAAGGGCCTTTGGGTGGGATCTGGTTTTGGCCGGAAACCTCTATACCTCCAGTTAACTTAAAAAGGCACTTGTATAAACACTTCAGAAAAGCATACACAATACACACCTCGACAAGGAAAAAGTCAGCCCAGATTGATGGTCAACCATTTAATCTGGGCTCAACAGCATGGTATCGGTTGACGCTCCTCACAGTCAGCTGTCTTCGCTTATCCTTAGTGTTTTTTCTACGCTCGCAGGCCTTTTTCTCAGGGAAACAAGCGCGTTGTAATCGTCCACTAACGTCCGATGCTTGACTGTCTTAGGGTCCTTTCCCCCGAGGCGGTAAGTAATCTGAACTGCCGGACCTATAAGCAGCGCGAATAAAATCGTCCCTATCCCTGGCTTTGCTCCCAAGGCAAATCCGGCTGCAGCAACAGAAATCTCTATTACCGTTCTGGCCTTCCCCACGTTAATAGAGAGGCGTCTCGATAATCCGAGCATGAGCCCGTCCCTCGGACCTGCACCCCACCCGGTGTTTATATAAAAATACGTACCCCAGCTCATTATGATTATACCGGCCAGCAGCATCACTATCTTACCTAATAGGCCCCGGGCAGTGGGAATCAGCCAGAACACTTCAATTAGATCGATAAAGTAACCTATAAAGTACATGTTTAGGATTGTGGCCCAACCTGGCACTTCTTTCATCACAATATTGACCAGGATAATGGTCGCACCTACGATCTGAGATACTTGTCCTAATGTAAGTCCAGTGTGGTTAACAAAACCGATCTGAAATGTATCCCATGGTGCCGCCCCTAGTTGAGAATGAATCGTAAGTAGGATGCCAATGCTGAACAGGAATAGTCCAAACATTAGCAGTATCAACTTTCTGAAACAATTAATAGATCTCATGGCTTCCTCCAGATGTACGTCCTTAGATCAGGCGATGTTGTACTGAAACACCAGTTCTCCCATTTGTCCTTAGGTTTTCAGCTCCTATTCTATCATATAGTTAGCCTGGTCTTCTACCAGATACTCTGTGAAGCCAGCTGAGGCCCTTGCCGTGAGCCAGCTGTGAGCTGGTTAAACCGGAATGAAATACGTTTCCCCGGTGCACACTTTACGGGGAGGGACAATAATGGAAACGATAGGAATAGGAATTATTGGCTTTGGCTGGTTCGGGGAACTCATAGCTGACACCATCGTCAATACTCCAAGCCTGTGCTTGGTAGCAATAGCCGAACCGAACCCCGAGCGGCGTGAGTGGTTAGGTATGAAATTCCCAGAGGTCCGACCCTATGATGCTGCTGAACAGCTATTAGGAGACAAAAACTTGAGCGTGGTCGTGGTGGCTACGCCCCCTGTACTCCATACTAAGCTCGGTTGGCAAACCTTGGCCGCCAACAAACATCTTTTTTTAGAAAAGCCTGGCGCCTTGAATACAAACGACATGGCTAAACTTAAGCGGCTAGCTGACAGCTGTGGACTAAAAGCCAGTATTGATTTCGTCATGCGGCGAAATCCTCTTTACTTTATCCTCAAGCAGTTACAAGATAAATCCGTCTTCGGCCAGGCGGAGCGTGCCCTACTGGAGAACTACGCTCACGATGACCACCTGCCACCTAATCATTGGTTCTGGGACCTAGCCACAAGCGGTGGTATCTGGATTGAACACGGAGTTCATTTTTTTGACCTCACAAACTGGCTCTTTGGTCCCGTTAATCAAGTAAAGACCGACAGCTTCAGACGGTCAAATGAAACGCTTATCGACCGTGTGGTCGGTACCGCTGTTCATGATAATGGCTGCATTGTCAGTTACTATCATGGTTTCACAAAACCGGAGCTATTTGAAGACACTAGCTTTAATCTGGTTTGGGAACAAGCTTATGCTCATATATCCGGATGGATACCAACTGACCTCAGCTTAGATGCCCTAATTACTCCGGAAGTTGAAGCCTATATTAAGGGCCAGCTTATGCAAGAAGCAAGGACATTCTTGCCGGGAATAGGTATCGAATTAGTATCCAGCAACGTCCAACATCTACCTTCGCTGCAACCCCATCGAAGAAATCAAGACAAGGAATTTCGTGCTACCGCCCGGTTGAGACTTTGTCTTGAACTGTCCTCTGATCGCTGGACCGTTTATCGCAGCTGCATACGAGAAGGCCTGCTAGACCTTTGCCGAGCTGCGCAGAATCCGGACTACGAACCAGCCGTCACCTTAAATGACGCCTACCAAGCGCTAAAGGTGGCTGTAGCTTTTGCCCATGGTCTGTAAGAACTTAGTATTGACAACCTCATAAGTAGTGTAGTTCGGACGCAACCGCAAAGTAAAGGGGGTTTTGCCTTAGATCTAAGTTTCCGTTCCAATGCCCTGCTCCAGGGCTTTGGTGTAAACTCTGTGAGCCGTCACTACACTATAAACCGCAATTCCCACGGTTTTGAACAGGGTTATTTCGCTCTTGTTCTTTCTTCCAGCCATCTGCCCCAATGCTAGCTCTCCTAGTTCTCCATTGATTCTGCCTGAAGTTATAGCACCATTTCTTATGGGTATGATAAAGTCCCAGCTTCTGAGAGAACTGCTTCTTTTTAGTTCACAAAGCTTTTGTCTGCTCTAGTGACAATATGTTGGTCGAGTTCCTGCATCTATGGGGTATAGGCACCTACACCGTTAACATGTTTTAACTACATTAATGAGCTCTACGATTCAAAGAACAAGAAAAGCCTTCCCTGAACCAATCAAACCAGAGAAAGCTTCTTTAGTTGTACTTTTTCTCCCGACACTCGACAAGGAATTAAGTAAAGATCCACAAACTCCATTACATCCCACCTGAAAAACCGGCCAAGCGTTATGTTCCTAGATTGCTTAAGCCTATTCTTCTCTTAGTGTCTGGTATACAATTTGGGAAACATCAGCGATGGCTTGTGCGCCGGCAGCATTGGATGAAAGTTTGTCCGTCAGTATAGCGAGAATGTAAGTGCGCTCGGGCAGGAAGAAAATCCCCACATCGTGTTCCAAAAAGTCTAGATCGCCCGTCTTGTGGGCAACTATCACCTCTCTTGGTAACTGTGAGGGCAACTTATTTCGCAGCTGCTGCTTTTTCATGATATCAATTATCTTGGTTGAAGCCTCTTCGTTAACTACTTGGCCCTTTGCCAGCAATTGGAGTAACAAACCCATATCCTGGGCCGAAGTAAAGTTGTCTCTACCCTCTTTGGCAGCCGTGCGATCCATCATTTTGCGTTGTAGTACCGTTTGTTTTAATCCCAACTTACGAACCAAGTCGTTTACTTGGTCCATTCCCACCAAGTCAATGAGTTCATTGGTGGCAGCATTGTCGCTCACGATAATCATCAGCGTAGCCAGATCAAGCACTGTTGGCCGCAACTTAATGCTGAGCTCAGTCAGCACTCCCCCTCCACCGACGCGATTCTCTGCCTTCAGGGTTGTCTTGGCATTAAGATCCACTTTTCCTTCAGCCGCCGCCTTAAACAAAGCCGCTAGGACCGGGATCTTAATAATACTGGCTGACGGAAATATCTGATTTGGATTCACCGCCAATTTGTCTCCAACAGTAACATCCTCTAGATATAACCCTACTTCCCCTTCCAGGTAGTCCAATACACTTAAGATGGCGTTGCCAGGTAGCAATGAATCGCCCCCTCTTGGCGCCTTATGACAGCACAGATAGGGTCGCCTATGGCTGACCAGAGATCAAGAAAGCGACGTCATTCAATTTACCAAGGCAGGTATAAGTCGGCGATGTAATATTTCCGCCAGTTCAATAATGCGTACAAGCATTCATAATACATTTTGAGTCGCTGATATGACCCGTTGGCAAAACCAAACTTTTCCTCTTTTGTGTGGTGAGTAATACCTTTCAGGGCTGGATATGATACCGGGACTCTATAGTGGTCGGCCAATTTACTTAAGAAGATTTCCACTCCAAAACGACACCAGTGGAGTGAAGGAACATTCTCGATGAACACTCCGCGAAAGCCCCGCTGTCCATTCAAAATGCCAAAATACTGTTGGGCCAAGTCCACGTTCAGTTTCCCGCCTTGAAAAACACCCACTGTCATCCCCAGGCTCTCATCGGCTTCCAGTGGCTGCAGGAGCTCTTCGACATGGTCTGGCCGCAGGTTAATCAAGTCAGCATCCAGAAATAGCCACAGGGGTGAGCCTTTTATGTAGTCAATTCCGGTCTGCAAGGCTGCACCTTTGCCGCGATTGTGTGGATGACGGAGAACGTCCACCGGATATTGACTCGCCACCTTACTGGTACCATCCTTAGAGCCATCGTCAATTACTACAATGCGATGGGGGCGCTCTATGTTGCAGATCACTTCTAAAACAGCGCCTATTCGTGGTTCCTCATTAAACGCCGGAATGAGGACTGTAACCGGTGTAACATTAACCATTGTTCTAAAACCTTTCTCTACTAAAAACTTGCCTCGTCTCGTAAAGAGACTGGTTTACTTAGTCTGATATTTTCGTTGATTTTCCAGGTGTTCTTCATAAGTAATACTAAAGGCATGGCTGCCGTCAGGCTTGGCCACAAAATACAGTTTTTCGGAATTGCTGGGCCTAAGTACCGCTCTAATAGCCGCCCGTCCTGGTGCAGCAATAGGTCCTGGCGGTAAACCGCTATGTAAATAAGTATTGTATGGTGACAATGCCTTGGTATCTTCCTCACTTAGCACCGGTTTCGGCTCCGGAAAAAGATACTGCACGGTAGCACAAGATTGAAGCGGCATCTTCTTATGTAAACGATTATAGAACACTGCTGCAATGAGTGGACGTTCCGCAGCCACTTTGGCTTCGCGCTCGACCAGGGAAGCCAGTGTAATTAATTCCCGTGGTGAAAGCCCAGCCGGCAGATTAGTCAAGCCCTGGATTTCCTCTGCCCAAACCTCATCCATACGCCGAAGCATTTTCTGCGCTATCTCCTCGGCCGGAGTATTCGGTAACAAAAAATAGGTGTCCGGGAAGAAAAAACCTTCCCATTGCCAGTCTATTTCGCTCGAAGCCACGTTACCAAAGTAATCAGATACCAGGCCGCCATCTTTAGCCACGGCCAGAAATTCAGTCTCGTCAGTTATCCCTTGGGCAGCCAATAGGCGAGCCATCTGCCTGACGGTATATCCTTCAGGAATAGTAACCTTGACTTCCTTATTGACAGTCTGACCCCTGGCTAAGGTCTGCAAAATGTCCTGAGGTGTCTCAGACGGAGCCAGACAATACTGTCCAGCTTTGATCATTTTTTCCTGACCAGTGAATTTGCCCAACAGACGAAAAGCGCAAGCACTTCTTATGAGTCCTTGTTCTTTTAATAGCTGAGCCACATCGGCCGCGGTCGCCGCCGGAGGAATTTCAATCGTTACCGGGACGGTCGTACTGGGCTCAAGTGGTTGCAGTAGAGTACTGGCCGTTAATAAGAAGAACGCCATGACCACTAACGCTACAACCAGGACCCGTTGGCCTGTTTTTCGTCTTATCACCGTAGGTGGCATAATTTACACGCTCCACTACTTCCTTCCTTGGTGTAATTATACGACCTTGTCCCTTATAAAGCAACAAAAAGCGGGGCTGTCATTGACCCCGCTAGAGAAATTGCTCCCCCATAAGTAACTTTTCTCGCCATACATTGTGCCCCGCTTGAGGCGATTTATGCATGGAAACAAGTAAATTATCGACTTTCCCGGTTACTCTTCGTCTTCTTCGTAGTCTTCCTCTGCTAGCCGCTCTTCCCACTCGGCTGCTGCGCGTTCCCATTCGTCATCATCTTCAATTTCTACCAAAATCTGATCCCCATCTTCGTCGTCTTCTACCCGAAATATCAGGGCTTCCCCTTCTTCGTCATCTTCCTCAAAATCATTCATAGGTAACAAAATAGCATACTCTTTCTCGTCCACGTTGAAGTAGTCTACCACCTGGAATTCATGTTCTGCCCCTTCTTCGTCAGTCAACACGATGATGTCGTTACGTTCTTCACCCACTCCAATCACCTCGGTTTCTCAAATTAAGCTCATTGTACCTGTGGAGGTAATCGCTGTCAATCTCTATTTGCTCGACGAGCGAGAAAGTTTTCCAGTATTAAAGTCGCTGCCACTTTGTCCACTACCTGACGCCGCCGTCGTCGGCTTAGGTCAGCGTCCAATAAGACTCTCTCCGCTGCCACTGTGGTAAGTCGCTCATCTTCTTCAAAAACAGGTTTCTGTAATTGTTCCCTGATTATCTCTCCGAAGCGGCGAGCCTCTTCAGCAGCTGGACCATAAGTACCGTTCATGTTTCTGGGTATACCAACGACAAAACCCTCCACTTCATAGACAGCCATGAGCTCGCGCAGGCGAGATAAGTCTCGTGCCAGATCACGACGCTGTATCACCTCCACTCCCTGAGCGGTAAGACCCAAGGCATCGCTTACAGCTACACCGATAGTGCGCGTTCCCACATCTAACCCCATCACTCTCATAACCTGACCCCTTTACACAACTTTTATACAAAATTCGGGGCATACCGCCGCGCAATAGCCACAGAGCAAGCAACGGTCATGGTCAACATGCATTTTACCATCTCGAAGATAGAGCGCCCTCTGGCGGCACCGCTGGGCGCAGCGACCACAGCCTTGGCACCAATCAGAAATATGCAGGTGTTTCTCTTTAACCGCCATAGCAACTGAGATGTCTTCTGGCTTCTGTTCGCCCTTGATGATTCTAACATTAGCCTTGACCTCGGCTGGCGTCTTCATACCAACTGCTATTGCATCAAGGCAATCGAGATTCAAGACAAACTCCCACGCTTGACTAAAGCGCTTCAGCAAATTCCCCCCACCCAGAGGCTTCATGGCATAGACACCCCGCTGAGCCTGTCGTAATGCACTCATAGCTGCCAGCATATCTTGTAAGGTTCCACCCTTTATTCCCAGGCCAGCAACGTTTACTATCGGTTGCACCACATCAATGATTGGGTGCTCGGCGCAGGCTTGAACTACCTCCACCACATGGGTGGAAACTCCGATAGCTCTTACTTTACCTGTTTCTTTGGCGGCAGCCAAATACTCCAGCGCTGGTGCGTGGCCCTGTAACGTCAAGCGGCTCTCTTGTTCGTGTAACATAAACAAGTCGATATAATCCCTATTTAGCTCTTGTAACGCTTTTTCCACTCGGTCCCGCATACCGTCATAGGTGTAGTCATAGGAACGACTGGCAATTACCACCGGCTGTGTCCATCCGACCAGTGCCCGCCGAATGTAGTCATAAGTCCGATAAGAGTCCGCCGTCTCAATAAAGTCGATACCTTCTTCCAGGGCAGTACGAATAACCCTGGCACCTTCGGCCAGGGTCAAATTAGCCTGCAGGGGACCAATGGTAAGTGTACCCAAACATAGCCGGGAAACTACCAGGCCCGAGCGACCCAATTTCCTCCGCTCTACCATTTTTGCCTCCGTACTCCTTATTCTCGGGATAAGTAAGTGCGCACCAATTCCTCCAGGATTTCGTCGCGTTCAAGCTGACGTATCTGATTGCGGGCATTCTTATGGTTAGTAATATAAGCCGGATCACCGGACAGTAGATACCCTACTAGTTGGTTAATCGGATCATAGCCCTTTTCCTGTAGAGCATGGTACACCGACTTGAGAATTATTCGAGCCTCGGCCGTTTCATCGCGCAAGGAAAACTGCCGTGTTTCTTCCATCGAGTCTTTTAGCATACGGCCTCACTCCTTTAGCAAAATCCCGCTTAGAGTTATATTCGGTTTGTCAGGCCGTTTTTCCTGCCGGAAGGCAGGGCGTGTTGCCCTGCCTTTAGTAAATACTTTGTAGCTTCTCTTTGGCCGCACTCACAGCTGCAGCCAAAGCCGCTTGTAGCTTGGAAGGTTCTTTGCCACCAGCCTGAGCCAGTCCCGGTCGCCCACCGCCCCCTCCGCCGGCGACAGCTGCGGCAGCTTTTACAATCTGACCGGCATGTAGGCCACGGGCGACTAAATCACGGCTCACATAAGCGATGAAATTGACCCTGTCCTGGCTCCGGTAACCTAAAACAATCACCGCGCTGGGCAGACGGGCCTTAAGAATATCTACTACCGTGCGTAGATCATCCATACTGTGGGCAGTAATTGCCGTGGACAGCAACTTGCTGTCCCCTACTTGCTCCACCTGATCTAACACTCTCAGAGCAGCGAGTTCCAACATCCTTTCGTTCAGCTGTGCCAGCTCTCTATCCTTCTCTTTCAAGGCAGCTCTAAGCTCTTCTACCTTGGCCACAACATCCTCTTCGGTAGTACCCATGAGTTCGGCTGTTTCTGCCAGCAGCATGTCCCGTCGCCGCCACAAGGACCAAGCTTCCATTCCTGCTACCGCCTCGATCCTGCGCAGTCCTGCACCTACGCTGGTCTCACTTAGGATTCTGCATAACCCAATCTGCCCGGTACGACTAACATGGGTGCCGCCGCATAGTTCTTGACTAAATGAGCCAATTCTTACTACTCGTACTAGATCGCCATATTTCTCTCCGAACAACGCAATAGCCCCTGACGCCTGAGCCTGCTCTCGGCTCATGACAGTTATTTCCAGGGAAATATTGGCCAAAATCTTTTCATTTAGGAGCTTCTCCACCGCTCGTAACTCTTCCTCTGTGAGTGGGCCAAAATGGGAAAAGTCGAACCGGAGTCGTTCCGGAGTTACCAGTGAGCCTTCCTGATGTACGTGAGCGCCCAGTACCTGCCGTAACGCCTGGTGCAACAGGTGGGTCGCGGTGTGATGCCGAGCCGTTGCCAACCGCCGCTCCTTGCTCACTTCGGCTATAGCCTCTTCTTCTGTGTGAATCGTGCCTTTGACTATCTGGCCGCTGTGAACAATAGCGCCTGAGGCAACTTGTTTGGTATCACTTATCTCCACTAAGCCTCCCGCTGCTGTTTGTATAGTGCCGCCATCTCCCACTTGGCCACCGCCCTGAGCGTAAAATGGAGTCCGATCCAAAACCACTTGTACAGACATTCCGGCCCCAGCTTCAGTTACCGGCAATCCGTCTACTACTAAAGCCTGGATATAGGCCTCATTTGTGGCCAGACTGTCATAACCAATGAACTCCGAACAAACATCAGCAAACAGTTCATCTTGATAATCCCAGCTTTCCATGGGGGTGTCCGACAAGCGGGCCGAGCGAGCGCGTTCACGCTGCGCGTCCATCTCCGCTTGAAAGCCAGCTTCGTCCACTTCAAAACCCTGCTCAGCCAGAATCTCTCTAGTGAGGTCTAACGGAAACCCATACGTATCGTAAAGCCGAAAAGCATCATGGCCGGTGAGAGTCCGTTGTCTATCCTCTTCTAATTTGTCAATCATTTCACTTAGAATACTGAGTCCTGTGTCTAAAGTGCACAAGAAGCGAGCTTCTTCCCTTTTTATTACTTCTTGTACGAACACTTCTTTTCCTACCAATTCCGGGTAAGCCGTACAGCCCACCTTTACCACCACAGAAGCAATCCGGCCTAAGAATGGTTTCTTGATTCCCAGCAAACGACCATACCTTACCGCTCGTCTCAACAATCGTCTTAGCACATAACCTCGACCTTCATTTGCCGGTAAAACATCATCGGCAATTAGATGAACAATGGCCCGGCTATGGTCGGCGATTACTTTAAGTGCTACATCGATATCTTCGGACCGGCCATATCTTGCCCCGGCCACTGTGGCAGCAGCTTCGATAATGGGAAAAAGCAAATCCGTTTCGAAGTTATTGGAAACACCCTGTAATACCGAGGCCAGGCGCTCCAAGCCCATGCCGGTATCAATATTCTTCTTAGGCAAAGGAGCATAATTGCCGGCTTCATCCCGGTCAAACTGGGTAAACACTAAGTTCCATATTTCCAAGTAACGATCACAGTCACAGCCCACTTTGCAATCAGGTAAGCCACAGCCCCGCTCCGGACCAAGATCGATATAGATCTCTGAGCAAGGGCCGCACGGACCGGTGCCAATCTCCCAAAAGTTTGTTTCCTTACCCAGCCGCACAATCCGCTCCGCTGGGATTCCGACTCGGTCGTGCCAAATATCATAGGCTTCGTCATCATCAGTGTAGACAGAGATCCAAAGATGTTCCTTAGGTAATCCCAAGTCTTCGGTCAGAAATTCCCAAGCCCAGGGAATAGCCTCTGCCTTGAAATAGTCCCCGAAAGAGAAGTTCCCTAGCATCTCAAAAAAAGTGTGATGGCGGGCGGTACGGCCAACGTTTTCCAGGTCACCGGTGCGCACGCACTTTTGTGAAGTCGCTATCCTTAGTGCCGGCGGCGTAGCCTGACCGGTGAAGTAACGTTTAAACGGCGCCATTCCGGCTCCGATAAGAAGCAGACTGGGATCTTGTTCCGGCACTAAAGACGCACTGGGTAACACAAGGTGCCCCTTACTCTCCATAAAATCTAAGAACCGGGTTCTAATCTCGTCACCACTTAGTCTTTCCATTGCCTTCACCCCTTCATAATGGTTTTAAGCACAAATAACCCCCGTCGCAGGGACGAGGGTTCCTCTCGTGGTACCACCCTGATTTGCTACCATGTAGCCTCAGAAGGTGCTAAACTGCACAGAAGTGTTAACGGTGCCCACCGGGAGCGCTCTTCACGCCCAGCTCAGGAACGGCCTTCCCTTTAGACACCCTAGGAACCTTCCACCCTAAGGGTTCCCTCGCTTAGAGAAAGACTAAAGGTACTTTTTCCTTCCTCGCTTTTCTTTCATTGGTCCTTATTATAAAGCAGACTCTAGTTCCTGTCAACTTTTTGAAAAGGCCATCGGTTCCTTTCGCGCCAGAAACAGAGGAAAACCTTCAGTCCCGCTGTAAGGGGCACCGCCAGCAACACACCTACAATACCTGCCAGCTGTCCCCCCACTAAGAGGGCAAAAATAACCGTGAGGGGATATAGGCCCACCCGTTCTCCTAAAATCTTGGGCGAAATAATTGTGCTTTCCAACTGGTGAATCACCACAAACAGGACTGCCACATATAAGGCTTTGGCCGGTGACTCCAGTAAAGCGATGATAATGGCCGGCAGCGCCCCTATTACCGGACCAAAATAAGGAATAACGTCGAAGATACCGGCCACAATTCCGATCAGCAAAGCGAAATCCACCCGGAGCAAAGTCAGTCCCAAGAAAGAAAGAACGCCAACGATCAGCGAAACCAAGAGATGCCCCCGGATGAATCCGCTAAACACAACATTCAGCTCTCGTGACAAGTAGCCAATGTCTCCATTTGCACTGGCGGGAAAAAAGGCCAAAAAAGTACTTTTGATAAGGGACAGATCGCGCAGCATGTAAAAAGCCAGAATAGGAGCGATAATTATCGCTAGTGCATGGGAGAATAAGGCGACAATAAATTCTGCCACCGAGCGCACATAGCTGAGCAAAGTAGTCTCGACTCGAACAATGGTCTCATCTATTACTTGGCGCAAACCGGCTGGCAAAGCCACCCTAGAATACAAACGCTGTATTTCATTAAGGCGGGAAGTGACTTCTTGGGTGTAGTTGGGAACCATGTTGGCAAAGGCATCTAATTCGGTCATGGTCAGCGGTACCACACCTAGCACTAGCAGCGCCAACAAGGCTGCCACAGCAGCATATGAGAATAATATCGCTGTAACCCGGCTGGCACCTCGGCGTTGCAGTTGATCTACCAGCGGTACCAAAAGATATGTCAGCACCGAAGCATAAATAAAAGGGACTATGGCCGCGCGCACAACGAAGAGAAAAAGGCCTAGCAACACCAGGCCTAGAAGAAAAAGCAAGCGCGTGCGCCACAACCGACCAAACATACTAATCTCTAACCATTCTGCGCCATAGGTCTGTCATTACCGTCTTAGCCCGGCCCATCTTCTGATGAGCCTGTATGATTCGGCCTTTTGTCTCCGGCTTAAGGTTAGGATAGGAAGCGAGTCCAATTATTCCTCCCAAGAGCCCGCCCATCAGTAAACCGGGCCAAAACCTACTTCGTCTCACCAAGATACCCCCTTCAGCTGCCAATGATGGTATCTTCCCAAGCGGAAAGTGAGCCGTCATCTTGCACTTCGTAGACCAAATAGCCCTCTTCTGTAGGCATAAACTCTAAGCAACAGTTGCGGCAATAGTATTGATTCGTACCCACGCGGCCTACATGACGCTCACCGCACACGGGACAGGACCAACGAGCGGACACCGTCTCTCCTCCTTGTCTGGTTCTTGCCTCTAGTATGTCCCGGAGATGTCCGTTCCAAACAAAAGCAGGGATTTGTTGTTCTGAGACAACAAATCCCTACTTGACGATGATGCCGCCACCGAGAACTTCCTCATTGTCATAAAAAACTGCCGCCTGGCCTGGAGCAGGGGCTCGGGCCGGTTCCAAGAACTTTACCTTAGCAGCAAACTCGCCTTCCGGTAATACCCGTGCCCGGTAAGGCGTACCACGGTAGCGTACTCGTACCATGGCATCGACCGGATCCCCGGGCGGAGGAATGCTGGTCCAGTTGACTTTCTCCACCTGTATTTGTGAACGCCACAATTCCTTTTCCTCGCCTAAAATAACGGCGTTTCGTTTCGGATCAATGTCAACAACATACAAGCGTTTGGAAGAAGCTATCCCTAGGTGTCGGCGCTGGCCTACAGTGTAAAATGGCAGTCCTTGGTGTTCTCCCAGCACTTGTCCCTTTGTATCGAAAAAAAAGCCTGGTTTTATTGCTGTTGGTATGCGGTTTCTTAGGAAACCACGATAATCATCATCAGACACAAAACATATTTCTTGACTATCCTTTTTCCGAGCCACCGCTAAGTTCAGATGGCTCGCCATCGCTCTGGTTTCTTCCTTGGTCAGCTCGCCCAGTGGAAACAATGTGTGTGCCAATTGATACTGGTTCAGACCATAAAGAGCATAACTTTGGTCTTTGCCCTTGTCCTTAGCGGCCAGCAGTACGAACCGATTGCGGTCCGAATCGTGCCTTAGGCGTGCGTAGTGCCCTGTGGCCACATACGCCGCACCTAGGCTAAGCGCCTTGTCCAACAGGTATCGAAACTTCAGCTGCCTATTGCAGACAATACACGGGTTCGGCGTGCGTCCGAAAGCATACTCCCGACAAAAATAATCTACAACTTCGCGTTGAAACTGCTCCCTGAAGTCAAGCACATAGTGGGGTATCTGGAGCTTATCGGCCACAGATCGCGCATCACCTATGGCGCTCACTGAGCAACAGCTCCCGGACTGTTCCCCGTTAAGACCAGCTACGGGCTTAGTCCAAATCTTCATCGTAATCCCAATAACTTCGTACCCTTGTTGCTTAAGCAGTGCCGCCGCAATAGAGGAATCTACGCCACCGCTCATGGCCGCCACTACACGCTGGCGTGCCATAAAACATCACCTACTTATTTGTGCTTCTCTTTATAATCAGCAATAGCGGCATGCAATGCATCGGCAGCCAAGTTAGAGCAATGCATTTTTTGACAAGGCAACCCACCCAATGCTTCCGCTACTGTTTGGTTACTGATTTTAATCGCTTCCTCCACGGTTTTGCCCTTCACCAGCTCGGTTACCATGCTAGAGGTGGCAATGGCAGCTCCACAACCAAAAGTCTTAAACTTAATATCTTCGATCCGATCGTCTTTGATGCGAAGAGATATTTTCATAATATCCCCACATACTGGGTTGCCCACTTGCCCTACACCATCTGGGTTATCTATCTCTCCTACATTGCGCGGGTGCGTAAAATGATCCATAACTTTCTCAGTGTACATAGCTCAATCCCTCTCCTTCAGGTGCCAGCGGTGACATGGCACGCAGACGTCTAACAATGTTAGGCAGAACCGATAGGACAAGATCCATATCTTCTTTAGTATTCTCGCGGCCGATGGTAAGCCGGAGGGAACCATGCGCAACTTCGTGCGGGAGTCCGATAGCCAAGAGAACATGGGAAGGATCCAGCGAACCAGAAGTGCAAGCGCTGCCGCTGGAGGCGGCAATGCCCGCTAAATCCAAGCTCAGAAGTAGGGACTCGCCTTCCACAAACTCAAACGAGAAATTGGCGTTTCCCGGTAAGCGCAGAGTCCGATGGCCGTTAAGCCGCACATAATCAATCGAGCTAAGAACACCGTCGATAAGATAGTCACGGAGCCCGGTAAGGTGCGCTCGCCGCTCCGGTAGCTCAAGCTTGGCCAGTTCAGCCGCTTTACCCAGCCCCACAATACCGGGCACGTTCTCAGTGCCGGCCCTGAACTTGCGCTCTTGGGCCCCACCGTGAATAAGAGGTCTAATCTTAGTTCCTCGCCGTACATACAACGCCCCGATACCTTTCGGCCCATATACCTTGTGCCCGGACAGGGACAGAAGATCTACACCCAGTTCCTTCACGTCGATGGGAATATTTCCAACCGCTTGCACAGCATCGGTATGGAACAGGGCACCGTGTTCCTTGGTAATCTGTGCCAGCTCGGCAATGGGCTCGATGGTACCAATCTCATTGTTGGCAAACATGATGCTAACCAAGATTGTCTCTGGCGTCAGTGCCTGTTTTAACGTTTCGGGGTCGACCAGGCCATCGGCATCTACCGGCAGATAAGTGACTTGGAATCCGTTTCGTTCCAGTTCCTCCGCCGTGTGTAGTATGGCATGATGTTCAATTGTCGATGTTATAATGTGTCGTCCGCGCTGACCCAAAGCAGCAGCAACTCCGGTCAGAGCGAAATTATCCGCTTCAGTGCCACCGCTGGTAAGAACAATCTCGGTTGGTTCAGCGTTAATCAAAGCTGCTACTTGAGCTCGAGCGTTTTCTGTGGCAGCTTTAGCTTCCCGACCCCAGCTGTAAATACTGGAAGGATTACCAAATTGATTCTGAAGATAAGGCAGCATTGTCTCTAAAACCTTAGGATGCACAGCCGTAGTTGCTGCGTGATCTAGGTACACGCGACGCATAACACTTTTCTCCTTTCGCTTCTAGATACTGAACTAACAACTTCTGTCTCCGGTATCCTGTATGGGGCCAAGCTTCTTCTCCTCGGCCATCAAGTCAGCCAGGGTAATGCTATCTAACACTTGAGCCATACTGTCGCGCAACCGCTGCCAAAGTAAGCGTTCCACACAAGATTCAGCACAGTCACATATGTCTATACCTGGAAGATCGACTACACACTGTACTGGCCCAATAGGTCCTTCTAGCACACGGATAATATCTCCGGCAGTGATAATGGATGGCTCTTTCGCTAGGTAATAACCACCCTGTGCGCCCCGAACACTGCGAATCAGTCCTGCTTTTCGCAGTTCGCTCACTAGCTGCTCGAGATACGATTCCGACAGGCTCTCGGTCTCGGCCACTTCTTTCAGCGGCACTGGCCCTTCGCCGTAACGACGGGCTAAAGCTAGCATTGCCCGCATGCCGTAACGACCTTTGGTGGACAGTCTCACAATCCCTCTCTCCTTAATCCCTAGTAATTCACTAGGATTGCTTGGTTTTAACATAGCACAGTCCCCTGGGGTTGTCAAGGGGTAAAACTCAACCCTGCTGCCACCAGTGTTTGAGCCGGTCTCTAATGTCTTTCTCAGCGCCGTTCTCTGTCGGCTGATAATAAATTCTGTCGGCAACCGCTGGTGGTCGATAATCTTGCCGTATGAAATTACCGGGATAATCGTGAGGGTATTCATAATCTACACTGATACCAGAATCTTGGGCTTCACGAGTAGACCGGTTCCTAAGGTGGAGCGGAATTGGCTCAATAGGTAGGTTATCCACATCAGCGAAAGCTCTATTCAAAGCCACATAACTGGCATTGCTCTTGGGTGCCGCCGCTACGTAAACAGTAGCTTGGGCCAGAGGAATCTGTCCTTCAGGCAGGCCAATCAATTCCAGGGCTTGTGCTGCCGCAACGGCCACTTTCAGCGCCTGAGGATCGGCATTGCCCACATCTTCAGCGGCAGCAATAACCAGCCGTCGGGCAATAAAGCGAGGATCCTCCCCGGCTCTTAACATGCGGGCCAACCAATACAAGGCTGCATCAGGGTCGCTGCCCCGCAGACTCTTGATAAAAGCCGAAACAGTATCATAATGGTAATCGCCTTTACTGTCGTAAGGTAAGATCTTCCCAGCTACCTGCTGCACCAGATCCAGAGTAATCGCTTCCCCTCTGTCCGCACAAACAAGAGCCGCTTGTTCCAAGAGGTTGAGGGCGGACCGAGCATCGCCCGACGACAGGAGGGCAATCGCTTCGGCTCCTTCGTCGGTAAGAAATAATTCTTGAGCGCCTAAGCCTCGTTCTTTATCAGTCAATGCATTCCTGACAATGGTCTTAATGTTCTCCAAGGTCAGCGGGTGTAGCAGGATAACTCGACAGCGGGAAAGCAGTGGTGGAGTAAGGCTGTAATAGGGGTTCTCTGTCGTGGCTCCAACAAGGATAAGGAGCCCCTCTTCCAAGTGAGGAAGAAGGGCATCTTGTTGGGTTCGATTGAAGCGATGAATCTCGTCCAAAAATAACACCGTTCGCTGACCAAAAGTGTGTAAGCGCTCTCTAGCCTGCTGTACGGCCTGTCGCACATCAGCTACACCGGCTGATACCGCACTTAAGGAGTAGAAATGTGCCCGTGTATCTCTGGCCAGCAACCGGGCTATGGTAGTTTTGCCGCAACCCGGGGGTCCCCAAAGAACCTGGGAAACCAAGTGGCCCTTGTCCAGCGCTATCTTTAGGGGGGAACCAAAAGCCAACGCTTCTTCCTGACCCACAAATTCTGCCACCGATCGAGGACGCATTCTCTCGGCCAACGGAACCCTTGCTCTGTTCATGGCTGAAAATAGAGTTTCTCCGGTCATCAAAAATCACCCTTAAGGATGTTTCCTGTAATTAACACCGCTCGGTCGGCTGCGGCCCGGTCCACATCCTTGTGGGTGACAAAACGAACAGTGGAGGGGCCAAAATCGGTAGCCAAAACCCCTTCTTCTGCCAGCCGCTGTAGCAGTTGTGATGCACTCCATCTACTGTCTGAAATGTGGGCCAAAACAATGTTTGTCTCCGGCGGTATCACGTCTAGTCCTGGTATCTCAGCTAAGCCTGCCGCTAAGTACTGGGCCAAGTCATGATCCTGGGGTAGGCGTTCGATCATTTGCTCCAGGGCCACAATGCCGGCAGCAGCCAAAATTCCTGCCTGCCTCATGCCTCCCCCTAACCGTTTCCGCCATTTACGCGCTCGGGCAATCCATTCTTTTCTACCCACAATCAGCGAACCTACAGGAGCACATAAGCCTTTCGAAAGACAAAATGAGACTGAATCAACCCACGATGCAATTTCTTTAGCCTTTATTCCTAGTGCTGCAGCAGCATTAAAAATACGAGCTCCGTCTAGATGCAGCGGAATAGAGTATCGTTGCCCGATGGCAGCCAAAGATACCAGGTTAGAAATAGGCACCACTGCCCCACCAGCACGATTGTGAGTGTTCTCCAATAAGATAAGCCCCGTGGACGGGAAGTGAATGTTATCAGTGCGAATGGCTGCCTCTACTGTAGCTGGATCCATGGCCCCTCTCATTCCCGGTACGGTGCGCGTCTGTACCCCACCAATGAGTGCTGCCCCAGCGGCTTCATAGTAGAATACGTGGCTTTCGCTCTCTAAAATTATTTCTTGCCCGGGAACCGTGTGGGTAAGTATGGAGATGAGATTGCCTTGGGTCCCACTAGTTACAAATAAACCGGCTTCTTTTCCCAAAAGGTTGGCCCCTAGTTCCTCCAACCTGTTTATGCTTGGATCTTCGCCGTAAACATCATCGCCCACTTTAGCTTCGTACATAGCCTGCCTCATCTCTGGGGTAGGCACAGTAACCGTATCACTGCGAAAATCTGCCCTATTTTGAGCCACGTTCATCGGTGTCTCCTTTCTTCATTCGTTATTCTTGATCAACTCTGCACTCTCTGATCCCTTTCTCAGTCACCAGAAAGTGCACCGGAATATCATGAGAGTCCCGTGGAACCGACCTCACCACCTGCAGTTCAAACGCCAATCCAATGGTAGGAATATCCCCGCGCCGAGCCAACAAGCGGTCGTAGTAACCACCCCCATAGCCAATCCGATACCCGTCAGCTGAGAAAACGATACCCGGTACCACAACCAAATCGAGCTCCGAAAGTGAAACAGCTGCTGCTGTATAGCTCGGCTCCAATAGTCCATAGTAACTGGGTTGGAGCTCTTGCCAAGATTCAATCTTTAGTAACAATAACTCTCGCTTCTTGGGCACACAACGTGGCATGGCTACTAGCTTGCCCAGATGGAGGGATTGTTCCGTTAAAAACCTGGTGTCTATTTCCGAGCGTACACCGGCAAACAAAAGAACTGTTTTTGCTTGTTGATACAACGGCCAAGCGAGTAGCTTGTATGTCGCCGTCAGGCTTAATTGCGCCCGCTCGAAAGCACTAAGAGCGTCGCGCTGTTTGATTATTTCCTGGCGCAGGGTTCTCTTGTCCAGAAGCTGATTCACGCGATCCTACCTTTCCGTGCTCAACAAATCACGAATACACTCTCCCGCCATCAGTAAACCGACCACTGAAGGCACAAAGGAAATGCTACCTGGTACGTGCCGTCTGCTTCCTAGCTCCCGTGCTCTGTATGTAGGCTTAAGTGCCGGCTCCGGTGAAAACACCACCTTAACCCCAGAGGTAATGCCAACATCCCTTAGATTGCACCGGACTTTTCGGGCCAACGGGCAGCCTCTGGTCCCGGATATGTCGGCCACCCGAAAATGAGCAGCACTTAAGCGGTTGCCTGCCCCCATGCTAGAGATAATGGGAACACCAAGCTGTCGTGCTCTCATAATGAGATCCACCTTGGCTAAGACATCGTCCATAGCATCAAGGACGTAGCTGTAATCCGACCGCAGCAACGTGGAAGCTGTTTCCAGTGCATAACGCTGCATTTTGATCTCAACTTGCACCGACGGAATAATATTCGCTACCCGTTCTTTCATTGCTAAGACTTTGGGACAACCAATGGTGCTTTGGGTAGCATGAAGTTGACGATTGATATTGCTTCGTTCCACCCGGTCCGGATCGACCAGTACCAGCTTACCAATACCAGCTCGCGCCAGGGCCTCCACTGCAAAAGCTCCCACGCCGCCGATGCCAAATACAGCTACTGTAGCCCGGGACAGCTTGTCTAGTCCTTCCTCGCCAATGAGCAAAACCGTGCGACTAAACTCTTCCTGCAACTTCGCCACTCCTAAAAAAATACCCCACCATGCCGTGGGTCGGCCGTTTTTGAAGCTGCTCTCTCAAGCAGGTGGGTGCCCGCCTGACAGGGTTGTACGTCCCCTAAGGGGCATGTACGTAACTGTCAGAGCCGTAGCTCCCTCTTCAAAGGTGTTGGCTCAAAACTAGCCGACTCACCACGTACACAGCAGGGATCTCTTAGTTAGCTTTATCTTAGCACAACCAAAACTAATTTTCAAGTGAAAGCATTGATCTATCTGGGTTTGATAGACTTTGAAATCCCTGCCTGAGCTGGTAACTTTAGGTTGATTTCTGTCAACTGTTGCGGTTCCACCATTCCTGGTGCTCCAGTAAGAAGACAGGTGCCTGAAGCCGTCTTGGGAAAAGCAATGACATCTCGGATACTCTCTTCCTGGGTGAGGAGCATTACCAAGCGGTCAAAACCAAAAGCTATGCCTCCATGAGGCGGCGTACCATATTCAAATGCCTCTAATAAGAAGCCAAACTTCCGTTTCGCTTCCTCGGCCGAGAAGCCCAAAGCACCAAACAGCTTTTCTTGTACTTCACGCTTGTGAATGCGGATACTGCCGCCACCGATCTCTACTCCGTTTAGGACTAAATCGTAGGCCTTGGCACGCACCTTACCAGGATCGCTTTCCAGATACGGTAAGTCCTCGTCCACCGGGGATGTGAACGGATGATGCACAGCTACGTATCGTTCTTCCTCGTTGTCCCACTCAAGCAGAGGGAAGTCGGTAACCCAGACAAAAACCATCGAGTCTTCATCAATAAGGTTGAGTTTGTGCCCCAGATAGAGGCGCAACTGACCCATGGCCATAGCAGCAACGTGCTCATCGGCTGCAACCAAAAGTAACAAATCGCCTTCCTCGGCCCTAAATAGACTTTGCAGTTGAGCCAGCTCCTCCTCAGTCAAGGCTCTGGCCAAGGGAGACCGCACCTTACCCTGCGGTTTCAAAGCAATCCAGGCTAACCCTTTCGCACCCAGTTGAGTTACCACAGCGGTCAATTCGTCAATTTCTCGACGGCTGAAACCGGCACAGCCGGGAGCTTTCAAGCCTCGGATACAACCTCCTTTGCCTAGCACCTGCCGGAAAACTTGAATGTTTGTACCGGCAAATGCCGTGCTGGCATCCACTAGTGGCAGGCCGAACCTTAAATCCGGTTTATCGCTGCCATAACGTGCCATGGCTTCTTGATAACTGATACGGGGAAAGGGGGCAGTGATACTACGGCCTAATACCTCCCGCATAATGGTAACCATCATTTCTTCCATAAGAGCCTGAATATCACTGGCGGTAATGAATGACATTTCAATATCAATCTGAGTAAATTCAGGTTGCCGATCGGCTCTCAGATCTTCGTCACGAAAACAGCGTGCCAACTGGAAATACCGTTCCAGACCAGCCACCATGAGAAGTTGTTTAAACAATTGCGGCGACTGAGGCAAGGCATAAAACCGCCCTGGATTCAGCCGGCTGGGTACCAGGAAATCCCGGGCGCCTTCCGGCGTACTCAAGGTAAGCATCGGTGTCTCGATCTCCAAAAAACCATGTGCATCGAGAAAATCGCGCACTGCCTTAGCTGCACGGTGGCGAAAAACCATATTACGCTGTAGCTCTGGCCGGCGAAGATCCAAATATCTGTATTTTAGTCGCACCGTCTCATCCACATCGATATTGTCTTCGATGTAAAACGGTGGCGTTCTAGCAGTGTTCAAAATCCAGGCATTTTGGGCCTGTACTTCAATGGACCCGGTCTTGAGACGGGGATTTTCAGTTCCCAGCGGACGCGGGTGAACACTTCCCTTTACAGCTAACACATATTCGCTGCGAATTTCCTCCGCCAGGGAAAAACAGGCCGGAGCTGTATCAGGGCTAAATACAACCTGAACCACACCGGAACGATCTCTGAGATCTACAAAGATAAGACCACCGTGATCCCGCCGGCGCTGAACCCAGCCGTTCAGAATAACTTCCCGTCCTACAAGTTCTGGCAACTGGCTGCACACATGGGTGCGCTGCCAATCTTCTTGTTGCTGTGCCAAAGTTACATGCCCTCCTGCAAGAAAGTTGTCAACTGACTCAATGGTACCTCCTGCTGCTCACCGGTAACCATATGGCGTACAGCCACCGCTCCTCGGGTTCGTTCCACACCGCCCACTAGAACAGTAAATCGTGCTCCGCAGCGATTGGCTGCTTTGAGTTGTGCTCGTAAGCTGGTTTCACGGTAATCCTTGTCGCTGGCAATGCCAGCGCGGCGCAAACGGGTCAAGATAGTAAATGCTTCTTGGTTATCAGCTTTAGATACTGCCACCACGTATGCTACCGGTTGGTTTTGACTCGGTAGGGTTATACCTGTCTCCTCTATGGCTAACAATAAGCGGTCTAACCCCATGGCAAACCCTACGCCCGGAGTTGAAGGTCCGCCACATTCTTCAACCAAGCCGTCGTAGCGACCGCCACCGCAAATAGCGGTCTGTGCTCCTAATCCGGACCACGTTATTTCAAACACTGTCTTAGTGTAGTAGTCCAACCCTCTTACCAATGTTGGGTTGAGAACATGCTTGGCACCTATCCCTTGTAAGCACCCTTGGACAGTCTTAAAGTGCTCGGCACACTCAGGGCACAGATACTCTAACATCCGAGGAGCTTTAGCCGTTACTTCACGGCAACTTTCTTCCTTACAGTCCAAGACTCGCAGCGGATTACGATCCATCCGGTTGAGGCAGGTTGTACATAGGTTGTCCTTGTGTTCGCCAAGATACGATAACAAAGCCTGGCGATAATCCTGCCGGCACTGAGGACAACCAATACTGTTTAGTTCCACTTCTAATTCTGTGAGCCCCAAACGGGAACACAAACCCAAGGCAACTGCAATAACCTCGGCATCGACAGTAGGGTCCTGAGCTCCAATGGCCTCAATCCCAAATTGGGAAAACTGCCGGTAGCGTCCAGCCTGGGGGCGATCATAGCGAAACATCGGACCTAAATAGTACATTTTGACCGGTTGCGGGCCGGCGTTAAGATTGTGTTCTAAGTAAGCACGGACAGTGGAGGCAGTAGCCTCAGGCCGTAGGGTAATGCTTCTTCCCCCACGATCCTTAAACGTATACATTTCCTTCTCCACAATATCCGTTGCTTCCCCGACGCTGCGCTGAAATAGCTCTGTATGTTCAAACAGCGGTGGGCGTATTTCCCCGTAACCATACAGATTGCAGCACTCACGAATAACTTGCTCAACATACTGCCACCGGACTGCTTCTTCCGGCAAAATATCGCGTGTTCCTCGCGGCGCTGTAGTCAGCATTTAATCCCTCCTTTTTCAATATGCAGAAAAATCCCCCCTCCCCGGCCCAAAGCCTGCCAGGGACGGGAGGATTCCCGCGGTACCACCCTGTTTGGGCATAGCGCCCCACTTAAATCATAACGGAATAAACCGGGCGAACTTACTTTGGTTCAGTTTGCCACTCTGGGATGTTCTTCGGCGCGCGACGATGGCCTGCGCTTACAGTCACGGCACAAGCTCCCTGAACATCCGCTTTCGACCTACTGTTCCCATCTACGCTTTAGCCTTATGCTCATGTCGTCCTTTATTCTAGCCCTTTCAGAAGCTGATGTCAATCAGCAGCGACTTGGCCCCGCTCCACATCAGCTAAAGATAGACTCGCGGCACTCGAGCCCCAAGACCACAGAGGATCTCTAAGTCTATGGTTCCGGCCAAGGAACCCAGGTCGGCCGGAGTTATCGTCTCCTTGTCTTGGCTACCGATGAGTACCACTTCATCTCCCAAGCTTACCGCTGGTACATCGGTTACGTCTACTATGCACTGGTCCATACATACACGCCCTACCACCGGGCAACGCTGACCCCTAATTAGAACGTATCCTTTGTTAGACAACGCACGTGGATAGCCGTCGGCATAGCCTACCGGAAACGTCGCCAGTACTTGTTGGGAAGAAGCAGTATAAGTTCGGCCATAGCTGATTGAGGTTCCGGCTAGGACAGTTTTCAGATACACTACGCGGGTCTTGAAGGCCAGGGTTGGATGAAGTGTTATTGGGCGCCCAGTATCCGGGCCGGGCCAGCAACCATACAGAATGCAGCCTGGTCGAACTATATCGAAGTAAGCTCCCGGACAATCTAAGATGCCGGCACTGTTGGCCAAGTGCCGCCAAGCAAACGTATAGCCCCTTTGGCTCAAGTTGTCCAAAGCCGTCTGAAAGCGACTTAGCTGTAAATGGGTGTATTCCTTGTCGGCTTCGTCAGCAGCGGCAAAGTGGCTAAAAACACCGTCTACCTGCAACCTAGGCAGCTTAGCCACCTGGTCCATGAACTCGGCTGCATCATCGGGTCTTACCCCAATTCGACCCATCCCGGTATCAATCTTCAGATGTACTGAAGCAGGTTGTCTCAGCTGTCCGGCCGCTTCCGACAAAGCTTGGGCCAATTCCACTGTACATAAAGCTTGGGTAATGCGGTAACGAACAGCTGCCTCGGCTCCACCGCCAGGGATGCTTGTCCCCAGCACTAGGATCGCTGACTTCAGTCCCGCTTCCCGCAAGGCCACCGCTTCATCTAAAGTGGCCACAGCTAATGAGTCGGCTCCTGCCTCAGTAACCGCCTGCGCCACTTCCTCTGCTCCATGACCGTAGGCATTGGCTTTTACTACTGCCATCACCTTGACTTTAGGTCCCACCAACTCCTTGATAGCTCTGAGATTGGATTGTATCCCCTTTAGATCCACCTCGACCCAAGTTGGACGAAGTGTCATGAATAATACCTCCCACCGCAAATGTTTTCGTGGTATACGTGATATAATTCGCTCTAAGGAGACAAAACTCCTTTACCGTTCCAATCTTGCACTTGGTATTCAAACTGAAAGCTGCCCGCTAGGGCAGCCTTCAGTTTGAATCTTGTCTACTTTACTTTACTTAGAGTTTCTTACTTCAGTAAAATACTCCTTGGTGAGCTTGAATATAATGGGGGAGCAACCGAGCAGACCGATCAAGTTGGGAATAGCCATCAGCCCATTTAGAGTGTCGGCTAGATCCCAGATGGCCTCAAGAGCCCCAACAGCCCCAACGATAAGGAATGGAATGAACAGTATTCTATAACCCAGGCGGATGCTTGGCCCAGCCAAGTATTCTAGACATTTTTCGCCGTAGTATTCCCAGCTGAGCATAGTGGAGTAGGCAAAGAGTACTACACCGACAGTAACCAAGTAAGGGCCAATTCCCGGAAGCGCCTGACCAAAGGCCAAGGCTGTTAAGCCGGCACCGGTTTCACCGGTCTGCCAAACGCCGGTGAGAATGATAGACAGAGCCGTTATTGAGCAAATAACAAGCGTATCGGCAAACACTTCGAATATGCCCCAGAATCCCTGTTCGACCGGATGTTTCACCCTGGCGGCAGCGTGCACGATGGGAGCGCTACCAAGGCCGGCTTCGTTGCTAAATACGCCGCGGGCTACGCCTTTGTTCATGGCCATCATGACAGTAGTTCCGGCAAACCCACCCACAGCTGCTGTCCCGGTAAAGGCGTTATTTACTATAAGTCCCAAAGCAGCTGGCACTTTGCCTATATTCATAATTATTATAACGATACCAGCAAAAAAGTAGAAGATGCACATAAAGGGTACCAGGATTTCAGTAACCTTAACAATGCTTTTTAAACCTCCAATAACCACTGCGCCTACCAGCACAGCCAGAGTAATCCCGGTTGCCAGATGCGGTACATTAAAATACGTATTTAACACTTGAGCAATTGCATTGGACTGGGTCATATTGCCAATGCCGAAAGCTGCTAGGGCCCCAAAGAGAGCGAAAATCGAAGCCAGCCATTTAGCGTTAAGTTCTTTCTCAATATACTTAAACGGTCCGCCGATGACAGTACCATCGGGCAGGACATCACGAGAATGCACAGCCAAGACCGCTTCCGAATACTTGGTGACCATACCAAAGAAAGCCGACACCCACATCCAAAATACAGCCCCCGGTCCGCCACTAGCAATGGCGGTGGCCACCCCAGCAATGTTGCCCACACCGATTGTACCGGCCATGGCCGTGGCCAGAGCCTGGAATGGCGTAACCTCGCCACCTACGCCTTCTCCTTTTTCCCTTAACCGTCCGAGAGTCATTTTAAGGGAATAGCCAAACTTGTTCACCTGTAGCCAATTCTGCCTTATGGTAAGGTAAATACCAGTTCCAACTAGCAGAATAAGCATAGGAGGACCCCAAACAAAAGAGTTCACCTTTGAGTTTAACGCCATTAAAGCTTCCATCACCCATCTCCTTTCTTCTTCAGAAAGTTAGCGATTGTGCCTAGTCCCGTTTCTCACACTTACCGTAACTTTCCATCTATTCTACCTAATGATCACCTCCCTTACTTTTCAGTTAATTACGATTGTGCCGTGGCCCGGATCTGGCTGATCCGGGCTCTTCTGATGTTATTTTAGGAGTTCTTCCGGCGGTGTATATTCTAGTCCCTGTTCGTCAGCTACTGCCTTAAATGTCACCTTCCCGTCGGCCACGTTCAGGCCTTTGGCCAAAACAGGGTCATCCTGCAGTGCTTTTTTCCAGCCCTTGTTAGCCAACTGCAAAGCGTAGGGCAAAGTCGCATTAGCTAGGGCAAATGTAGCTGTACGCGGCACAGCACCAGGAATGTTGGGTACCGAATAATGTACCACTCCATACTTGACAAACGTGGGATCGCTGTGGCTGGTAATCCGATCCATTGTCTGCACAGAGCCACCCTGGTCGATAGCCACGTCCACAATAACCGATCCCGGCTTCATGGTTTTGACCATCTCTTCTGTTACCAGCACCGGAGTACGAGCACCCGGAATCAAAACCGCGCCGATAACAAGATCAGCCTCTTTCACCAGGTTGGCAATATTAAATGCGTTGGACATTAAGGTCTTCACTCGACCTTGGAACAGGTCATCTAGCTGTACCAACCGCTGGGGTACAATATCAACAATGGTGACATCGGCCCCAAGACCGGAGGCTTGACGAGCTGCATTATAACCCACAGTCCCACCGCCGATTACCGCCACCTTGCCCGGAAGAACCCCAGGAACGCCGGAGATAAGAATGCCTTTGCCCCCGTTTTGTTTCTCTAAGTAATGAATGCCAATCTGAATTGACATGCGTCCGGCAATTACGCTCATAGGCACCAGCAGCGGTAAACCCCGATTGGCCAGCTGCACGGTCTCAAAGGCCACGCCCACAACCTTCTTACGTAGCAAAACTTGTGTTAACTCTTTTTCGGGCGCTAGATGAAGATACGCAAATACTATTTGGCCTTCTTTCATTAGATCATATTCACCCGGGAGAGGTTCCTTTACTTTGATTATCATATCGGCAGCACTATAAACATCAGCTGCTCCAGGTACAATCTCTCCTCCAGCCTGGATAAACTCCTCGTCAGTGATCCCGCTGCCCAGTCCGGCCGCTTTTTCTACCACCACACGATGGCCGGCCCCTTTCAGTGCGGCTACTCCAGCCGGTGTCATGCCTACACGGTATTCATTATCTTTGATTTCCTTTGGAATACCAATGATCATACTCTAATCCCCCTTACTTTTTATCTTGGCAATTCAAGGCAAATTCTGCCCGCGGTATTATTAATTCTACAAGAGTTTTCAAACTCCTGCCTACAATGGTCACTTCCTAAAGTAAAGTTAATTATCTTTATTAAAGAAAGTGTTATAGAGTTGTTCGTGACCAATGGTAGTGGCTGGACCGTGTCCAGGATAAACCACAGTATCTTCCGGTAAAGTGAATAGGTTTTCTCTGATGCCGGTGAGAAGATCGATCAAGGAACCACCGGGAAAGTCCGTACGTCCGATGGACTCCTTAAACAGAGCATCGCCGGTGAACGCCAAGCCAGGCGTAACCAACGAAATGCTGCCGGGCGTATGCCCCGGGGTACTAAGCACTCTAAACACGGTTTCACCACAAACAATAGTGTCCCCATCAGTAAGTAACCTATCCGCCGGTGGACTGGTGATCCCGCCCGGGATCCAAGTCGAAAGATTGCCGCGGGCCGACAATAACAGGGGCGCATCGGCAGCATGGATCAATATTTCGGCTCCCGTTTGTTCCTTCATATAACGGTTAGCACCAATATGATCCCCATGGCCGTGAGTATTTATTATGTAACGCAGTCTTAGCTTCTTTTTCTCAGCCACCGCCAGTATTTTTTCTCCCTCCGCTCCAGGATCAATTACTACCGCCTCCCCATCAGCCGAACAACGGACTAGATAACAATTGGTCAAGATAATTCCCACCGATAGGCGTTCTACCTCAATGGCCATCCTATTCTTCCCTCCGACTTTCCAAGGTTAATGTCACTGGCCCGTGGTTATGAATCTCTACCAGCATCTCGGTACGAAACTCACCTGTACCAACCTTCACTCCAGCAGCCCTGGCCGCGTTGACAAAAATCTCGTACAATGGTTCAGCTTCTTCTGGAGGGGCTGCCTTCACAAAGCTAGGTCGACGACCCTTCTGACAATCGCCCAGCAGAGTGAACTGAGAAACAACCAGCAGTTCACCGCCTGTGTCAAGCAAGGAGTGATTCATTTTCCCTGCTTCGTCTTCAAAGATGCGCAGATTGGTTATCTTATCAACCAAGTAAATCGCATCTTTCTCTATATCCCCTACAGCAACCCCCAACAATACCACTAACCCCGGACCTATAGTCCCTACGACTCGCCCTTCAACAGTCACTTGAGCCTTTTTCGCCCGTTGGATTACAGCGCGCACTCTTCGTTCCTCCTTTAAGCAGGCGACACCCGCTCCACACTGAAAACATCTCGAATAGAGCTCAGCCGGTTAATAATGGCTTTTAGCTCTTCCAGATTTCTGATTTCCAGGCGTAAGCTAATAATGGCAATCATATCTCGAGTAGTGCGGGCATTTACGGCACTGATACGGGTTCGCATATCACTGAGTACATTCATGACATCGCTAAGGAGCTCAGGTCTGTCCATTGCAGCTAGTTCCACGTCGGCTGCAAAAGAAGCTGCTTGGTCCTGATCCCAACTAACTTCAATCAACCGCTCCGGATCGCTTAAAAACGCCACGTTAGGACAATTCACCCGATGCACAGACACACCGCGTCCCCTGGTAATATAGCCAATAATAGGGTCCCCGGGAACAGGGTTGCAACAATGGGAGAGCCGAATCAGCAAATTATCGACGCCTTTTACCTTGACTCCACGGCTGACATCAGTAGTTTGTGGACGCGGCTTTAGATCCGGTACTGCCATCTGGGCTTCAATTTCTGGATTCAAGCGCCGATACTCTTCTCGTAAGCGTGTAATTACCTGGTTTACTGACAGGCCACCGTAACCCACGGAAGCAAGCAAATCTTCCGTAGTTGAAAAAGAAAGCCTTTCCAGTACAGCTTCCAGGGGGCCATCAGCCAGTAACTCATGCGGCTCGTAGCCCAACTTACGGATTTCCTTTTCTAGTGTTTCCCGTCCGCGGGCTACACTCTCTTCTTTCCGTTCTTTCTTGAACCACTGTCGGATCTTAGCTTTGGCCTGCGGAGTCCGTACCAATTTAAGCCAGTCTCGACTTGGTCCAGCAGCTAATTTGCTGGTTACAATCTCGACAATATCACCGTTTTGCAGCTTATAATCCAATGGTACCAGGTGCCCGTTTACCTTGGCTCCTATGCACCGATGCCCAATATCGGTATGAATGCGGTAAGCGAAATCAATGGGGCACGATCCAGCCGGTAAGTCAATCACGTCCCCTCGGGGTGTAAACACAAAGACTTCATCGGCAAACAGATCAATTTTCAGTGTTTCCATGAACTCACGCGCATCGCGCAAGTCGTGCTGCCACTCCAATAGCTGCCGCAACCACAGTAGCTTCTTATCAAATTCGTCGCTGTCTTTGCTCCCTTCTTTGTAACGCCAGTGAGCCGCAATGCCATACTCTGCCGTCCTGTGCATCTCCCAAGTGCGAATCTGGATCTCCAGCGGTTCACCTTGCGGGCCGATCACAGTGGTATGCAGTGACTGATACATATTGATTTTAGGCATGGCAATGTAGTCTTTAAAACGTCCCGGCACAGGCTTCCACAAAGTATGGACTACACCCAAAACACCATAACAGTCTTTGATGGTGTCTACAATAACTCGGATAGCCGTCAGATCATAGATTTCTCGAAAGTCTATATTTTGCTGAGCCATCTTTTGATATATACTGTACAAATGCTTCGGCCGGCCCTGGATTTCAGCTTGTATACCAACCTCTTCTAGTTTGGGCTCTAAAATACCGATAACTTGGTTGATATAGGATTCTCGTTCCGGACGTTTCTTGGCAACCTTTTCCACCAGATCATAATACTTTTCCGGCTCCAAATAGCGAAAGGCTGTGTCCTCCAACTCCCATTTGATCCGAAAGATCCCCAGCCGGTGAGCCAAAGGTGCGTATACATCCAGTGTCTCCTGAGCAATCTTTTTCTGCTTTCTAACTGGTAGGTACTTCAAGGTACGGAGATTATGCAAGCGGTCGGCTAACTTGATTAGAATAACGCGGATGTCTTTGGCCATGGCAAAGAACATCTTACGCAGGTTCTCTACTTGCTGTTCTTCCTTTGATTTGTACTCAATTCGGCTGAGTTTTGTCACCCCGTCTACTAACAAGGCGATTTCCTTATTGAATTCCTCTTGGATATCTTGCAGCGTGATTTTAGTATCTTCCACCACGTCATGCAGCAGACTAGCAGCAATGGTAATGGCGTCCAATTCGAGTTCGGTCAGGATATGGGCCACCCCTAGGGGATGCTGAATATAAGGATCACCGGAAATGCGAAATTGGCCAGCATGAGCTATGGCAGCAAAATCATACGCTTTAGCTACCAGTGCCAGATCGGCGCTAGGATTGTAGCTTTTTACTTTCTCACACAGTTCCTCCAGTTTCACGTTCTGTCCCTCTTCCCATAGAACAGTCACTAGACTAAGTCTAACATATCAGGCCATCTTCTGCCATTGTTTGGCACTCTCTCCACAGACGTCCTAACGCTTCGGCTAGTATAGCAGGCGGGGCTTCAGCAAAAAAGGCCAGTAGCTCCATTGCCTGGGCTTTTTCGTGGGCGAGCCTTTTGATGGTCGGTGAAACACTTAGATCAACTCGTTTCTTACCCGTTCCGCGTATCAGGCGAAAGTAGGGTATGCCATTTGGTAGCTGTTCTTCGACCAAACCCAATTCTGCCAAAACTGTTAATGCTAGCTGAATTCTACCTTCTGTCTCTTCCTGTCTGCTGCCAAGTGTCTCGGCCATCTCCGCCTTAGAAATTCCTGTGGATCCGGCCTGTTTAATCAATAAGTATGCCTTAGCGACAAAGTCACGATCCAAGTATCTTTCTCTAATATTGTCTTGAGCTGCAGCTACCTCGTCCGCACGAAAGTGTAAGCAGATTCGTCCCTGCGGCGGGACCTTGCCGAGATGCAGTCGTAGCTCACTTAGCTGGGCCGGCGGTGTACTAAGAATAAGATCGTAATCAGAAATTAGGGCGGCGATTTCTCGGTCGGCAAACGCAGGGCCAGTCTCTCGCCAATCCACCAGCCTGGGAGCAGTCGAATCACTCGGCCGGCAACATATTTCAACCGGATAGCTTTGGGTTCGAATATCTTGAAGACGAAATTCTAAGCCAAGCAACCCCTGCCACTGCGTCACTGCCAGATGTCCAATAACATCCGCCTTGTTCGCGCTTGTCAACTCCTTGGCCCTATCCCCCAACCCAAATCCTACTGCCGGCAGCGCCTCTCCAAATTGATTCAGATCCAGCCGTAGATGGGCACCGTCAGTTCCTATTTGACGGATCCGCTCGGTTCCGACATCCCGAAGCAGAAAAACCGGTTCGGGATTTCCATAACCAAACGGTGCCAGCAATTCCAGCTCCCGGACCACGGAAAAATCAAGCTCTCTCAATGTTATCTCGCTGTCAACCCGGGAATAAGCAACGCAGTCTTTCGGAGTTAAGCGGCTGTTGGCAACTGCTGTGAAAGCCTGACGAAAAGCTGTAAGTTGCTTCTTATCTAGACTGAAGCCAGCGGCTAAACGATGCCCACCAAAAGCTGTTAAGTACGAGCTGCAAGCCTTCAGTCCGTCATACAAAGAAAAGCACGGTATGCTGCGGCCGGATCCCTTACCGATATCATCCGATAACGATATTACCAGAGACGGGCGTTGCCATTTGTCAACTAAGCGGGATGCGACTATACCCAACACCCCTGGGTGCCAACCCTCGCCGGCCACCACTAGAGCCGTTTCCAGCCCAAGATCAGCATCCCGCTCCACCTGATCCATGGCCTGGGCCAGAACTTCGGCTTCGATCTGTTGGCGTTCTCGGTTCTCGTGATCCAGCTGCTGGGCAATTTCGTAGGCTTTCGTTTCATCATCAGTAAGGAAAAGCTCTACTCCGGGAACAGCGCTTCCTAACCGGCCGGCTGCATTCAGTCGGGGCGCTAATCTAAAACTGACAGATCCTGCTTTCAGAGCGGCTAAATCCACTCCAGCTAATTCTGCCAAAGCCTGCAAACCAGGAAAAGCACTGGAGCTCATGGCTTTTAGTCCGTGAGCTACCATAACCCGGTTTTCATCCACCAAAGGCACCACATCAGCCACTGTGCCTAAAGCAGCCAATTCTAACCAGCGCTGATCCACATCTTGATGGAGGGCCCAAGCGAACTTAAAGGCTACCCCTGCCCCAGATAGATCGATAAACAGACCATCATTAGGCACCACTTTCGGGTTAAGAATAGCTACAGCTGGGGGCAAAATCGGAGGCGGAAGATGGTGGTCACAAATAATTACATCCAGCCCTTGCTCCTGAGCCCAATGTAGTTCCGACAGGCTAGAGATACCGCAATCCACCGTAATAATCAAGCTGGCACCCTGTTGGGCCAAATCCATCAGCCCAGCTTGGCTTAAGCCATAACCTTCCGTCAAGCGTTCCGGCAGACGGTAGATAACGTCCAGTCCCAGCTCCTTCAGGGCCAGCACTAAGATGGCCGTACTTACAATGCCGTCCACATCGTAGTCCCCGAAAACCCCTACTCGCTCCCGTCGTTGCTGCGCCAGTCGTATTCGTTCCACGGCAGAAGTCATGCCGCCTAAAGCAAAAGGCGTCTGAAGGTGGGACAGATCTGGAGACAAAAATTGTCGCGCCGCCTGCTCTGTTGTGTAGCCACGTTGCACTAACACAGCCGCCAGCAACTTAGAAATACTCAGCTTTAAACTCAGAGCTTCAACCTGCTCACTTAGAGGCGGTGCCGCTAACTCCCACCGCCTCACTGGCTAGTTTCTCCGTTCTGAACCGGTAGTTCCATTCTCTCTTTTGACTCAGCCGCGCGTTGCAGCCGCTCCAACTCTGACTCCAGGCGTTGAGCTCGCTGGGTCGCTTCTCTTACTGTTCGCCCCTGTCTAACTAGTCTTATGGTTCCCAACAAGAATGCAGCCACCGCCCCTAATGCCGCTGCACCAAGAATAATTAAAACTAAGGATATTTCGAAATGCCAGGCTAAAAAAGTCACGGCCACCGGCTTAGCATTTTGAACGGCGAAAACAGCCACCAGTAAGGCACAGATAAGCGCCAATACCAAGGTCAACATCTAAAAACCCTCCCTTATTGCTCCGGTGAGGGTTTTATTCGTCACTGAACAGAATTATTCCTGCTAATGGGCCCGCCGCCGCTGCAGTTCTTTATGTACCAATTGGGCCAAAACAGACGTGTCCAGTTCTTCCACAACATATAACTGTCCACCGCTCCTTTGGCTTAGTTTTTCCAGAAACGATTGATTGGGATTAAGACCGATGCACGCAAACTCTAACGGTAACGATCGAAAGTGCGTCGCCAGAGTTAAGGCATCTGCACTGGGATCGCCGCCGGCCAGTGCCACTGTGGGGATACCGTCAGTGATCAGCACTACCAAAGGTCTGTAGACTCGGTGCTGACGCACGAACAGAATTGTCTCTTGCAGAGCATGGGCCAAAGGGGTAAGACCAACTGCCTTCAGCGCCAATAACTGGGCTTGGATCTTAACCAAAGAGCTGCTGAAATTAGTTGGAACCAGCACACTTTCACCCTGGAAAGCAATTACCGCCACTCTGTCTCGCGTAGACAGAACCAGATGTTGAGCCAGGAGACGAGCAGCACGCAATCGGTCCCCAGCCATAGAAGCACTACTGTCCACTAATAAAATTATGTTTACAGTCTGGTGCCTTTCCAGTCGACTGTAACGCCAAGTCTCGTGATGGATGCAACCTGGTTGGCTCTGACCTGAAATCCAGCGGCAAGCCGCTTGGGTAGCAGTAGCTGCTAAATTGAGTTGACCCCCCTGGTTATTAAGGGTTACTTTCGATTTCTCCCGTAACCTTTGGCGGCCGACTCCCGGTTTCGTGGTTACCGCCGAACGCAAACAGCTCTTCCCGGCCGGAAGGCGACGCAAGAACCGACGCAGCCTGCTTTCCAACTCCGGTAAGTACAAGTTGACCGCATCAAGCAATGTTTGACCCTTGACTGTTAATGTCCATACGCCTCGTTTCCGGGCGATATGGCCTTTGCTTCGTAAAGTCTCCAGCGTATGATCCAGATCTCCCCAGCGCTGTCGATGTTCATCGTTAGGACGAAAAGGAAATGAGCGCAACAACTGTAGGAGTTCGGCCGGCGGTAAGGTCTCAGTGACCAGACAATGGGTTTCTTCTATGGTACTGTCAGTGGTCTTTCGAGTAATGTCTGAGGAGAGCTTCTCTTCTCGCAAAAATGAATCGCTCTCAGACATATAGGCAGACATATCCAACTCAGATCCTTTATGTCCTCGTAAATCCAAGATGACCCTTTCCACTTTGCGAATTTCCAAACCCTGCCTAATTATTTCTGCCTCTACTGCAGCAACCACCGGCACTAACAGCGGTAGCCGATCGGACTCTAGTTCTGATGCTATGTGGACATGGTTAGCATGAGCCCGCCGTAGTGATTCTTTGCGACCAAAAGTTAAGCTCCCGGTAAGCCGGCCCCCGCCGGTAGCGGTCTGAATATCCATTCGATCTAAAAAGGCAGTGGCAACATCAGGCGTCTCGGTTCTCATCACATCCGTTATTACTCGAGCGACAGCTCGATGGTCAACACAGCCCACTTGATGAAAAACGTCAATGTGATAGACGGTACCATCCACGCCTCGTCCATAAAACACCCGCCCGGCATCAGCCCCAACGATTCGCACCTCTTCCGGTTTGTCTACGGCCACCACATGGACACGGCGGCTAATCACCGTGCTTTCTCCCAAGCGTACACCTTCGGTACTCGCTAATGCCGAAACCAACTGCTGCCCCAATCGTCCTCTTTCATTCGGTTGGATCATTGGTCATTTCTCCCCTGGCGATGGCATCGTCCATATCCAGTTCCCACAATGGTCGCGCAGTCAAGGGAGGAGCCACCAGCGGCATATCCAATGGATTGCTTTGTGCGGAAGGTGATCCTCGCCCGGCAGCAGCCGGGTTATTATTGGCTTTGGTTGCTGCACCTCTTTCACTCCCCTGGTAACGGTCGCGTCGACGCAGCAACCGCCGGCACCAAGCCACAACCCTACTCCACCATCTAAGCGGCTGTTTTGATTGTTCTCTCCTCCCATTAGCCTGGGCTACCTTTTGTGTCTCGGTGGATACAGAAGTCAGGCCACTGCCGGCTGCAACAGCCGGGCTGGCTATTATCCCGCGCGCGCGCTGCAGCTCTTGAAGCACAGCCGCTAATTGTTCCGGATTGAGCCGGTGCCTCAAAGCAGCCGGTGTAACTGTCAGTACATCGTCCCACGTAACCTCATACCCGCCCCGCCAAGCTCGAGCCAACACAGACCCGGTCTTGATAGCTTCCAAAGATCGTAGACTTTCCAAATGATGTTTAAGATAGATTTCTGCTAAAGACTCCAGGATTGCGGCTGGAATCTCTATATCCTCAACCCTTCTTGCTTTCTCGACCAGGATCTGGCCCAATTGGACATCAGCTTCTGTTCTCTGTTCCGCTACTGGACCAAACTCTGGGTTAAGACTTAAAATAGCCAATAAGGACTCGACCTCCCTGGGACGACCCATTTGAATCATGAAATCGAAGCGGTCGCAAAGTTGCCGCCTAATATCGGCTAATGAACCGGGATCTTCATCCGGGTTAGAACTGGCCCACACACTCAACTGCAAAGGAAGTGCCAGCGTGGGTAAACCGTTTTCTTCGATCTGTACCCGCCCGGGCTTGGTCCCCATGGCATCGAGGAGTATGTCCGTAAGCTCCGGAGCGGTATCGGCCAGGCGGTTTACTTCATCCACCAGTACTATACCCCTATGAGCCTGGGGTAGTGTTCCCGGAAGCATGGTAGCCTCAGGTCGATCCGTATTTGTTAACCGGGTTAGATCCAAAGTTCCCACCACTGTTCCTATCTTCGCCGAATGTGATATCTCAAGATATGGAACAGGGATCTGTTCAGACTCCAGAGCATTCACTTGTTCCTTAGTTAACAGACTATGCGTGGGACAATAAGGAGTGTCCGGGTGGCAATTGAACTGGCAGCCCTTTATTCGAACCAATTGGGGTAATATGAAGCGGACAGCTCGCAAAATAGTGGTCTTTCCCGTCCCCCTAAGCCCTTCCACATGCAGATGTATCGGTATGCCAGCGGAAAGGCCGATAACGGCGAGTTCAGCAAAAAAGAACAACTCACGATTTCCCTCATGTCGGACTAAAGAAGTATAGGAACGCACAGCAGGCCATCCTCTCCTTTGCAGCTACCATCTGCTGCTAGTCTGCCCCGAACAGATGGCCTTGATGC